>CAZLKI010000173.1:0-6637 GCA_964560035.1 uncultured Synechococcus sp. | reverse complement strand
CCATTGATCAACTCCTTAATTTTAATAGTGCAATATTTTGCCAGAAGGCTAACGGTAAAGTTGAGCGGCAGAAATTAACTTCTGCTTTCAACCAAAATACAACAATTCTGTCCGCTCTAACGATTTGTTATGCACGATCGCTTCTCAATTTCTTGACTCTGCGATCGCAAATAATCTCGGCGAACTTATCAACGAAGTCAGCGATTTTCATCTGCTTAACTTTTGCTGAAACTCTCTCTCATCGAACTTCGAGCTTCGCATAACTTGTAATTGTGCCCCAAATGCAGTTTAACTCAACCAATAAAGGGATATTACCTCAGAATTTTGTTCAAAGTATTTAATGATCGCCCCAACATTATCAAATTTCACAGGAGCGATCGCACCATAAAAAAGGAAATTCAAAAAAAACTAATCACAGCCTAAAGATTCTCTAGTGCTAACTCCTGTCACCGAATTAACGCCCTTTGCCTTGCTACACAACCATTTCACCTGCGCGCCATCTAATAAAGCATCGGTAAAATCTGCCCCATCAATCTTGGCAAAGTCAAAGGTACTGCGAAGTAATAAAGTATCAACCAAAATGGCATCGCTGAGGTCGGCATTGGCAAAATCCGTTTGATCGAGCATTCCTGTTGTCAGGTTGGCTCCTTGAAGATTGGCACCGCGCAAAACCGAGGCACTAAATACTGCTCCCCGTAGGTCTGCACCTGCAAAATTGACATCTTCCATATTGGCATTAGCAAATCCCGATCCTCTCAGTTCTTGTCCCGAAAAATCTCGACCTTTAAGGGCAGCATGGCTAAATGATAGAGGCGTGGCGGATACCGGAAGATATAAAGCCAAATTTAAAGTGCAGGATAGGATGGAGGCGATCGCGAATGCTAAGAAAGTTTTCATCTAGTTTTAGTTCCTTTTTAATGCCTTTAGGCTAATTTTATTACCGATTTCTCAGCAGATTTCAAGTAGATTTTTAAGTAGCTTCAATAAGTTTAGGATCGTCTATATCACTCAGTTCCACAGTTTCTATATTTTTAGCCGTGACAAAATAGGCACCCGATAAATTCGCACCTTTCATTTTGACCCGACAGATATTTGCCCAATTTAATTTTGCTTCGGTCAAGTTCGCACCTGCAAGATTAGCATCTGTGAGGTCGGCATCGCTCAAATTAGCCCTAGTCAGATCGGCATCGGTTAAATTTACGCCTACTAAACTAGCACCGCTTAAGATTGCCCCCCGCAGAAAGGCTTTAGTCAAATTGGCACTACTAAGATTAGCTTTAGTTAGATTGGCGTTGGTTAAAAATGCTTCGGTTAAATCCGCATCCGTTAAGTTTGCCTCGCTGATATTTGCCTCAATTAACAATGCTTCAGTTAGATTAACTCCGATTAAAGTTGCTTTATTTAAGCTGGCTCCGTTGAGATTGGCTTGACACAGTTGCGAACCAGTCAGATTAGTATTATTTAAGTTGGCTGAATTTAACTCTGCTCCAATTAACCGAACTAACTCTAGGTTGGCTGAATCCAAATCTGCTTCGATCAGACTAATTTCATTTAAGCCCGCACCTCTAAGGTCAATTCCACATAGCTTAATTCGGCTGAAGTCTCTTTCGCCAGATTCATAGCTTTCTAGAAGTTGATTTGCATCCATATCAGAGTATTAATGAAATTATTTTAGTTTTTTTAGAAGTATTGCTACTTCTTTGGCAAAGTAAGTCAAGATTATATTCGCGCCCGCCCGCTTTATACTGGTTAGAGTTTCTAGCATTACCTTTTCGCCATCAATCCAGCCTTTTTCTGCCGCCGCCTTAATCATAGAATATTCACCACTGACATTGTAAGCCGCAACTGGTAAGTCTGTCGCATCTTTAACTTTGGCAATAATATCTAGGTAAGCTAAAGCAGGTTTGACCATGACAATATCAGCACCTTCAACAATATCTAAATACACTTCTTTTAGTGCCTCTCTGGTATTTGCTAAGTCCATTTGGTAGGTTTTCTTATCCCCAGATTTAGGTGCAGATTCTAAAGCGTCTCTAAAAGGACCGTAATAGGCAGAAGCATATTTAGCAGAATAGGCAAGAATCGCCACATCTTCAAAACCTTCTCGATCTAGAGCATCTCGAATCGCCCCAATCCTGCCGTCCATCATATCTGACGGTGCCACCATATCCGCCCCAGAACGGGCTTGAGATAAAGCCATTTTTACTAAAACTTCTACCGTGGGGTCGTTAACAATAACGCCATTCTCATCCATCAAACCATCATGTCCGTGGGTGGTGAATGGATCTAAGGCAACATCGGTGATTACGAGAATATCAGGAACTGCTTGTTTAATCGCCTTTACAGTTTGTTGGATCAGTCCCTTAGGATTAAAGCTCTCAGTGCCGTTATCGTCTTTTTTCTCATTGGGCACGACTGGAAACAGGGCGATCGCATTAATACCGAGATCGTAAACTTCAGCAATTTCTTGTAACAATAAATCTAATGTAAAGCGGAAGCATCCGGGCATAGAAGGTATTTCAACCTTAGCATTTTCACCTTCCATCACAAACATCGGATAGATTAAATCATCAACAGTCAAAACAGTTTCACTGACTAAGCGACGAATGGCGGGGCTGCTACGGAGACGGCGGGGGCGATTTGCTTGCAACATTAGGTTATTAGATAAGGGATTAAATTAGTAAGTGTTAAGATCTTAGACTTAGTAAAAAATAGAAAGCAAAGACAATCAGAGAACGTAAAAATTTTAGTTTTCAGTCGCTAATCATACCAATATCACTGTAAGAGGCTTAAGATCTTAATAATAGCTATAGGAAATCAAATGTATAAAAAGTTGAGTAGCAATGGGTAATCGTACGATCGCCATTGGAGTTTCGGGGGCATCGGGCATGATCTATGCAGTGCGATCGCTAAAATTTTTATTATCAATGGATTACCAAGTTGAGCTTGTAGCATCTAAAGGGGCAATATCGGTTTGGAATTCGGAAAATATTTCGAGCGGTAGTATGCCCAGCAATCCTAAACAACAGGAACAATTTTGGCGATCGCAATGTGGCGAAGATGGCGGCACTTTAACGTGTCATCCTTGGGGAGATATCGGTGCCAATATTGCCAGTGGATCGTTTCGGACTTTAGGGATGGTGGTAATTCCGTGTAGCATGGCAACGGTAGCCAAGATTGCCCAAGGTATAAGTTCCGATTTGTTAGAACGCGCGGCGGATGTACATATTAAAGAAGGGCGCAAGCTAATTATCGTGCCACGAGAAACCCCTTTGAGCCTAATTCACTTACGTAATCTAACCGCTCTTGCCGAAGTTGGTGCCAAAATTGTCCCTGCTATTCCCGCATGGTATCATCAGCCTCAAACTATTAATGATTTAGTAGATTTTGTCGTGGCAAGAGTACTAGATCAACTTGACATTGACTCTGATTTAATTAAACGCTGGACGGGTAGGTAGATTAATAATCAAGATGACTAATCAAAAAACACCAGTAATTAGTTTATTTTTCTGGGGAGTGGCGATCGCAATTTCTCTAACTATTATTTTTCAGAACTTGCAGCCATTAGTTACTTTATATTTTTTAGGTAAATCTACAATTCCCATTCCGCTAAGTTTGGCAATTTTGGCAGCATTTGCAATTGGGGGAATCGGTGCTTTTTTTATAAATCTAATTTCCTTTTGGCTCAGTCCCTCTTCAAAATTCCAAAATAAATATCAAGATGAATATCAAGATGAATTTGATGAAGACTTTGAAGCAGAATATGAAGAACCAACAAAGTCTAAACAGAATAAATCAAAGCCATCAGCAAAGTCTCAACCCAAAGATGACACCGTAAGATATGGAACTTCCTCAAATTATGATGAAGACTTTGATGATGATGATGACGTAATTGATGTTAAATATCTGGATAGGTAAAAATACGTAATGAAAATTCGTAATGTTATATTGATAGGCTGTTTAGCAGGACTGACTTTAGTTATAGTTCTCTTCTTAAACTTAAATAAAATACTAACAATTTCCATAGAACAAATATTTACAAAGTCCCTAGCTGTAGAAACAATAGTAAGAGAAGTAGCTTTTAATCCGTTAAATGGTTATCTTAAATTAAATGGATTTGAAATTAGCAATCCCAAAGGTTTCTCTACTCCTAAGTTCTTACAAATTCAGGATTTTATAATTCAAATTAAGCCGAATACGCTTCTAGCCGATCGCATAGAAATAGAAAAAATCCAACTCAAAGATATTTCAATCGACATCGAACAACAATTTTCACGGAACAATATTCAGGAAATATTCGCCGTCGCGGAAAAACACAAACGCAGTCAAACAGAGGCAGCAGGGCAGGAAAAGAAATTTAATTTGCAGTCAGCAAGTATCGATAATGTTTCCGTAAATTTTAATTTAGCTTATGGAATGTTCTTTAGTTCAAAGGTAGCTTCCTTACCCAAGGTTGAATTACAAAATCTTAATTCTGAAAATTACCAAGGGTTACTAATGTCAGAGGTTTTTACAAAATTAATTTCTTCTACGCTCAAGAATATTATCGAGGATAGTAAATCAACCATCCCCAAACAAATATTAGACGCACTTGAATAAACCTCGTGTTTACTCTCAAGATATTTAAGGATCGACCCAGCGATCGTCAGATTTTATCAGAGCAATTAATTCCGCCACACCATCGCCTTCGGGAACCTTTTTAATTTCTTCTTTACCGCGATATAAAGAGATCATTCCGGGAGTTTTACCAACATAGCCATAATCAGCATCTGCCATTTCACCCGGACCATTCACAATACAACCCATGACGGCAATATCCAATCCTGTCAAATGTACAGTAGCATCTCTAACTTTATGCAAAACTTCTTCTAAATTAAATAAAGTACGTCCGCAGGATGGACAGGCAACATACTCAACCATAGTCTTACGCAATCCCAGAGCTTGTAAAATTCCATAGCAAACGGGAATTTCTTTTTCAGGTGCTTCGGTTAAAGAAACTCGAATCGTATCACCAATCCCCTGAGCCAATAAAGTTGCAATTCCCGCTGTAGACTTAATTCTGCCATATTCGCCATCACCTGCTTCGGTTACGCCCAAATGTAGAGGGTAATCCATGCCTAGCTCATCCATACGCTTAACCATGAGTTGATAAGCAGCAATCATCACAGGTACGCGGGAGGCTTTAAGGGAAATCACGAGATTATAAAAATCTAAACTTTCACAAATCCGAATAAACTCGATCGCCGACTCTACCATCCCTTGAGGTGTATCCCCGTAGGTAAATAGCATTCTCTCTGCCAAAGAGCCGTGATTTACGCCAATTCGCATGGCTTTGCCTTGATCTCTTAAGGAAATTACCAAAGGACTCAAAGTTTCAGCAATTTTATCTCCGATTTCCTGAAATTCACTTGCAGTATACTCAGTACGGTTGGGTTTGGGTTTTTCAAACACGTACAAGCCCGGATTAATCCTCACTTTATCCACGTGCTTGGCAACTTCTAGGGCAATTTTCATGCCGTTATGGTGGACATCAGCGACTATAGGCACATTTTGATAGGTCTTAATTAAACCTTGCCGAATTTCCGCTAGAGCATGGGCATGGGCAAGACTAGGCACAGTCACCCGCATAATTTCACAGCCAATTTCATGGAGTCGGCGAATTCCAGCTATAGAACCATTAATATCAAGGGTGTCTTCATTAATCATAGACTGCACTACTACTGGGTTATTTCCCCCGACAGTAATATTGCCTACTTGGACTGGACGGGTTTTACGGCGGGCGATCGCCCCTGAATAGCGATCGTTAATTTCAACTGTGATATTTTTTAAATCTGTCGGTGGAATTTCTTTAGATAGAGTTTGCATAGGTTATCTAGCTGTTACTTTGCCATGGCGATAAATCTAGTTTAACTAAAATAGACTCTCTAAGTCTAACTAAACTTGAAAGCTAGATTTTGAAGCTAGATTTTACAGTGGCGATCGCATTAAAATTTTTGCTAAAACTTTAAGGAGTCACCTCAAAATAAGCACTTCTAGATCGGCAATTATAATCATCAGGTTAAACTGTTTCAGTTCAGCTTTAAATTTTACTAAGAATTTTACTAATATTTCAAACAGGAGAATTGCTGCTATTCATCGGGGCGAGAATATTTTGTGCCTAGTGGAGTGTCAGCAAATAGTAGAGGGGCGATCGCGGCGGCAGTTCCTAATCTTGAATCCAGATTTTCTTCAATACTGAAATATTGGTCGATGCGATCGCACAATCCTGATGCAGTTAGGCTTTGGACATTTGAGCTAATAATATAACTTTGAGATGGAGAAGCACGAAATGCCGAATAAGCTTCACTACAATAAGCAAATTTTGAGTCGGGCGAAGCACTCAGCCATCGATCGCCTTTAATTGTACCTGAAAGCATCGGTGCGCCATTTTTTGGGGTGACACGGCGAGAAGCAGCAATTACGATATCTGTGTTTAATATTACTAAGCTTAATGTGATCGATATCACAACAATTAAACTAATTAAATTATTTAATAATCTTCTCATAAAGTTTTCAACTCAAGATTTGTTTAATATTTGCTCTGTTTATCGGAAAATTGGGTTTAAAACCTCGTCCTTCAGGACGACTTTATATTCTG
>CAZLKI010000172.1:0-6653 GCA_964560035.1 uncultured Synechococcus sp. | reverse complement strand
AATTAGGAATCCCCGTGCTTTAGCATGAGGAGTGTCAACTTGCATTAGCTTGGATTAGTTGGTGTTGAGCAGCGCAGATTTAGGACTAAATTCGGAAGTATAAATTATTTGGGTTTTAATCAGTCTAATCATCTGATATTATGTATTGCCCAGATAAATTACTTAACTAATCGACTTAACCTATTGTTAAAGTAATATCTACTGGAGAGGTGGCCGAGTGGTTGAAGGCGCAGCACTGGAAATGCTGTTTAGGGAAACTTAACGAGGGTTCGAATCCCTCCCTCTCCGTACCAATTTTAATTTCTAATTTTTGGAAAACTATTTTCCTGAAGAGTTGTTGAGTAGCAGTACTAAAGAAAAGTTAGTACTCTCAACCATAAAAAAACAGAAAAACCACGACGGGGAACCCCACCCTGCAACTCCTTTCTATTTCAGTCTTTTTACGATCGCCTATTTAACTACTAAAACCGAATTTACATAAAAATACTTTCATCTTTGCAGATTCATTTTTTGCAAACTATATTTTTACGGTCGTACACCTTTAAGATTGCTATCAAATAGATTGGTAAGATTTTGTAAATGTACACAATTTGTAATGTAAATTTCTGTAATTTCTTCCTTCTGTAACCCTTCATTCATCATTGTTTGAATAATTGTTAAGGACTTCTAAGTAAGCTCGCACACTGTACCTATAATCGTATCAATATCATTAGATTCTATGACTTCTTATAAATAGCTCTTATAACATTCAATATTCAGCACTGTAAGAAAATCGTAAAGTCTAAGTAATTTCAACTTGTCTTCCCAATTCTTGAGAGAGAAAAATTAAATGACAATCGCTCCTCAAAAACCAGAAGCAAAGGTAAAAGTTACGGTGGATCGTGACGTGGTGCCTACCTCCTTTGAAAAATGGGGACAGCCCGGTCACTTTAGCCGCGACTTAAAAAAAGGACCAAAAACCACCACTTGGATTTGGAACCTTCACGCCGATGCTCATGACTTTGATAGTTTCTCGACTGCAGAAGATACTGCGCGCAAGATTTTTTCGGCTCACTTTGGGCACTTGGGCATTATCTTCATCTGGCTAAGTGGTATGTATTTCCACGGTGCAAAATTTTCTAACTATGAAGCTTGGCTGATGAACCCCACGGTAATCAAGCCTAGTGCTCAAGTAGTTTGGAATATTGTCGGTCAGGATATTCTTAACGCTGATGTAGGCGGCGGTTTCCAAGGTATTCAAATTACCTCTGGACTTTTCCACCTTTGGCGCGCTTCAGGCATCACTAACGAGTTTCAACTGCTTTGCACCGCGATCGGTGGGTTAGTAATGGCTGGTTTGATGTTCTTCGCTGGCTGGTTTCATTACCATAAAGCTGCTCCTAAATTAGAGTGGTTTCAAAATGTGGAATCCATGCTCAACCACCACTTAGCTGGTCTATTAGGCTTAGGTTCTCTATCTTGGGCGGGTCACCAAATCCATGTATCTATTCCAATTAATTACTATTTGGATAAAGGTGTCCCTGCAAGTCAGATTCCCCTACCCCATGAGTTTATTCTCAACCCTCAATTAATGGCAGATATTTTCCCTAGTTTTTCTCAGGGATTAACTCCATTTTTTACTGGCAACTGGGGTGCTTATGCTGACTTCTTAACCTTTAAAGGTGGATTGAATCCGCAAACTGGTGCGTTGTGGCTGACCGATCAAGCTCACCATCACTTAGCGATCGCCACACTATTTATCATTGCTGGTCACATGTACCGTACCAACTTCGGTATTGGTCATAGTATCAAGCAAATTTTAGAAGCTCACCGCGATCCTCTCCTCATTGGTGGTACTGGACACAAGGGCTTATACGAAATTTTGACTACTTCTTGGCACGCGCAATTGGCGGTGAACTTAGCTCTGTTAGGTTCTTTGACCATCATCGTTGCCCAACACATGTATGCGATGCCAGCCTATCCTTACATTGCTACTGACTACGCTACTCAAGTTTCTCTATTCACCCATCACATGTGGATAGGCGGCTTCTGTATCTGTGGTGCGGCGGCTCACGCTGGAATTTTTATGGTACGTGATTACGATCCTGCCAAAAATGTTAATAACGTTTTAGATCGCTTAATTCGTCACCGTGACGCTGTTATTTCTCACCTCAACTGGGTATGTATTTTCTTAGGATTCCATAGCTTTGGTTTGTACATTCACAATGACACCATGAGCGCCTTGGGTCGTCCTCAAGATATGTTTTCAGACACGGCAATTAACCTGCAACCAGTATTTGCTCAGTGGGTTCAAGGTATTCATACTGCTGCTACTGGCGCTGGCTCTACTGCTCCCTTTGTCAATGCTTCTGTGAGCCCCATCTTTGGTGGTGAGGTTATGGCAGTAGGTGGCAAAGTGGCAATGGCACCGATGATACTTGGTACTGCCGACTTTATGGTGCATCACATTCACGCTTTCACGATCCACGTCACCGTGTTGATCTTGCTAAAAGGCGTATTGTATGCTCGCAGCTCTCGTTTAATTCCTGATAAAGCTGCCTTAGGTTTCCGCTTCCCCTGCGATGGTCCTGGACGTGGCGGTACTTGTCAAGTTTCAGCTTGGGATCACGTATTCCTTGGTTTGTTCTGGATGTACAACTGTATCTCTGTCGTGATTTTCCACTTTAGTTGGAGAATGCAATCGGATATTTTCGGTACGGTTGATGCCGATGGAACTGTAAGTACGATGGCGGCGGGTAACTTCGCGCAAAGTGCTATCACGATCAATGGTTGGCTGCGTGATTACCTTTGGGCACAGTCTTCTCAAGTTATTCAATCCTACGGTTCGGCTTTGTCTGCCTATGGTTTGATATTCTTGGCTGGTCACTTTATCTGGGCATTCAGCTTGATGTTCTTGTTCAGCGGTCGCGGTTACTGGCAAGAATTGATCGAATCTATTGTTTGGGCACACAGTAAATTAAATGTGGCTCCCGCAATTCAACCCCGCGCTTTAAGCATTATTCAAGGACGGGCAGTGGGATTAGCTCACTATCTTCTGGGTGGGATTGTCACAACGTGGGCATTCTTCCTAGCTCGTTTTGCAGCATTAGGTTAAAAGCGAGGAAAAATAACAACTATGGCAACTAAATTCCCTAAATTCAGCCAAGATATTGCTAACGATCCTACTACTCGTAGAATCTGGTACGGTATCGCTACGGCTAATGACTTTGAAAGCCACGATGGCATGACTGAGGAGAATCTTTACCAAAAGATCTTTGCTTCTCACTTCGGTCATCTGGCAATTATCTTCCTTTGGACTTCAGGTAATCTTTTCCACGTGGCGTGGCAAGGTAACTTTGAACAATGGATTAAAGACCCTCTAAATATCAGCCCGATCGCCCATGCAATTTGGGATCCTCACTTTGGACAAAATGCTGTAGATGCGTTTACCCAAGCTGGAGCAACTGGTCCTGTAAATATTGCCTACTCAGGTGTTTATCACTGGTGGTACACAATTGGAATGCGGACAAACTCTGAACTCTACGCTGGGGCGATCGCTCTATTAGTGTTCTCTGGCATTCTATTATTTGCAGGCTGGTTACACCTTCAACCTAGCTTCCGTCCTAGCTTGTCTTGGTTCAAAAATGCTGAATCTCGTCTAAACCACCATTTATCCGCATTGTTTGGCGTTAGCTCGCTAGCATGGGCTGGACACTTAATACACGTTGCTATTCCTGAAGCTCGTGGCATTCATGTCGGTTGGGATAACTTCTTAAGTATTCCCCCTCACCCTGCTGGTTTGCAGCCTTTCTTTACTGGCAACTGGGGAGTTTACGCTCAGAACCCCGATACGGCTGGTCATATCTTTGATACTTCGACTGGTGCGGGTACGGCGATTCTGACATTCTTAGGTGGTTTTCATCCCCAAACCGAAGCTCTATGGCTGACTGACATTGCTCATCATCACTTGGCGATCGCGGTCATCTTCATTATTGCGGGACATATGTACCGTACTAACTTTGGTATCGGTCATAGCATCAGAACCATTCTGGATACTCACCGTCCTCCCGAAGGAACTCCCTTTGGTGGTGCTTTAGGTGCTGGTCATAAGGGTTTGTATGACACTATCAACAACTCTTTGCATTTCCAATTAGGTCTGGCTTTAGCATCTCTAGGTGTAGCTACATCTCTAGTCGCTCAGCACATGTATTCCCTTCCTTCCTACGCTTTTATCGCTAAGGACTATACCACCCAAGCTGCTCTTTATACCCATCACCAGTACATTGCTGGATTCCTGATGGTCGGAGCCTTTGCTCACGGTGCGATCTTCTTCATTCGTGATTACGATCCCGAAGCTAATAAAAATAATGTTTTGGCAAGAGTACTAGAACACAAAGAAGCGATCATCTCTCACTTAAGTTGGGTATCTTTATTCTTGGGCTTCCATACCTTGGGTATTTACGTTCACAACGATGTAATGCAAGCCTTTGGTACTCCTGAAAAGCAAATCTTGATCGAACCAGTATTTGCCCAATGGATTCAAGCCGCTCACGGTAAAGCTTTGTATGGTTTTGATACGCTGCTTTCTAATGCTAGTAGTATTCCTGCTAATGCTCCTGCAGCTTACCTTCCCGGTTGGCTCCAAGCAATTAATGCCGGTGATAACTCCTTATTCTTGACCATTGGACCAGGTGATTTATTAGTTCACCATGCGATCGCTTTGGGACTACACACTACGACCTTAATCTTGGTCAAAGGGGCTTTAGATGCCCGTGGTTCTAAGCTAATGCCCGACAAAAAAGACTTCGGCTATAGCTTCCCTTGCGATGGACCTGGACGTGGCGGTACTTGCGATATCTCAGCATGGGATTCCTTCTACCTCGCGATGTTCTGGATGCTTAACACCATTGGTTGGGTTACCTTCTACTGGCATTGGAAACACTTGGCAGTCTGGCAAGGCAACACCGCTCAATTCGATAATGCCTCGGTTACGATCATGGGCTGGTTGCGTGATTATCTCTGGTTAAACTCTTCGCAGTTGATCAATGGCTACAATCCCTACGGTATGAATAACATCGCTGTTTGGGCTTGGATGTTCCTATTCGGTCACTTAGTCTGGGCAACTGGATTCATGTTCCTCATCTCTTGGCGTGGTTATTGGCAAGAATTGATCGAAACCCTTGTTTGGGCTCATCAACGTACTCCTTTAGCTCAATTGGTTAGCTGGAAGGATAAGCCTGTGGCAATGTCAATCGTTCAAGGTCGTCTGGTTGGTTTAGCTCACTTCACTGTGGGGTATATCTTTACCTACGCCGCCTTCTTAATCGCCTCAACTGCGACGGCATTTGGTTAAATAGGTTAGCTTAAGTTAAAAAAAGAATCCCTCGCTTAATCAGTGGGGGATTTTTATTATCGATTTTATGAGTAATTTGAAACAAGTTGAATGGATAGGAAGTTCGCTTAAGAACTTAAAGGAATTTCCTGAAGATGTACAGAATGTAATTGGTTATGCTTTAGAACTAGCTCAAAAGGGAGAAAAACATGCGTTATCTAAACCGCTCAAGGGATTTCAAGGGGCTGGAGTATTGGAGATAGTTGACAACTTTGATGGTGATACTTACAGAGCAGTCTATACGGTGCAGTTTGAAGGAGTTGTTTATGTACTGCACACTTTTCAAAAGAAATCAAAACACGGAATCGCAACACCTCAGCAAGATGTAAATTTAATAAAAAATCGGTTAAAACAGGTAAAGCTACTTCATAATGAAAAATATAACGAGATATAAAAGTTTAAAATGATTACAGAAGTTAGAGTTGAGCTAAGTACTGGTAACGTATTTGCTGATTTAGGCTATGACGATCCCGAAGAAATGTCAGCTAAAGCAGAGATTGTTAGAAGTATTAGCAAAACTATTACCCAATTACAAATCGATCATGCTAAGGTCGCCGAAATAATAGGAATAAAGCAGTCTGAAGTTTATGATTTAATCATAGGAAGACTTCTAAGATTACCAAAAGATCAACTATCCCAATTTCTAACTAAACTTACTACTATGAATAGCTCAAAGCATCCAAATGCACAAGGAATTTTGAAGCTTCAGGAAATTGTTGAGAATGGAATACTAAGTGGGGAATGGACTTTTGACCATGAAAACAAAGGTAGCACTTGGGATGGTTATTTTTCAACAAAAGGAATTGCAAAGAATGTTTCTTGGCATTTTAGTGTAGATATATCATTTATGGATGGCTGTAGCTGCAACACAGCTAGCCTAATCTGGAAACAAAATGATGACTTACTTCTCAAAGCATATCATTACGAACAAGATGATAGTGAGGACAATGAAATAGATATTGAAGCACAAGAATTAATAAAAACTTGTCTGGAGAAATGGATAACTGCTAAGGAGGAAAGAGTCAGTATTATTCAAAACAATTTGCTATCTAATCCAATAGATTTACAAGTTCAAACTCAATTAGAAAAGACGGAAAAAGAAGATTTTCAACCTTGCTTTAATTTGATAAAAGAATGGATATTAGATCCAAAAGCAAAGTATTTTCTTGAAAAAGATTTAGAAGCCCTCAAGGTGATTTATGGAAAAGGAGAGTTAAATAGACTTTTTGTCCACAATACTTTATCGATTATCAAGAAAGTATTTAAATATATTATTTTGTCT
>CAZLKI010000171.1:0-6695 GCA_964560035.1 uncultured Synechococcus sp. | reverse complement strand
ATCAACAAGCCATTACCGATTCTAAAGGATTCAGAAGTTGGCGGACTTGTTTAGACACTCCGTAGGCAGATTGAATATTTTCCACAGTCATGACTTCTTGGGGAGAGCCAATGGCAATTAGGGATTGATTTAGAAGGATGAGGCGATCGTAATTATTTAATGCCTGTCCCCACTCATGACAGCTTACGAGTAGAGTTTTACCCTGTGCTTTTAGATCCCTGTAGATGTCTAAAATTAACTGTTCGGTTTTTTTATCGACTCCTGATAGGGGTTCATCAAATAAAAACAAATCTACTTCTTGAGCCAAAGCCCTAGCGAGAAATACTCGTTGCTGTTGTCCGCCTGATAATTCGCTAATGCGCCGATCGCTAAGGTGTAATATTTCTACTTTTCTCAGTGCTTCTCTAACTATTTCTTGAGAATATTTACTGTGATCTCGAAACCAACCCGAACTAACAGTCCGCGCCATCATGACTACATTCCAGACGGTAACGGGATAATCCCAATCTATTTGCGATCGCTGGGGAATATAGGCAATTCGATTTCTTTGTGATTTTAGTAATTTGCCATCATAAACAACTTTACCAGACATGACGGGAATCAATCCGAGCATAGCTTTAAATAGGGTACTTTTACCCGCACCATTAGGTCCAATTAAGCCTACTATCTGTCCTATTTTTAGTTGAAAAGCGATCGCATCCAGAGCCTGTAGACCTCGGTAGTTGACAGATAGCTGTTGGACTTCTAGCATGGCAAATTAAATCGCGAATTATAATGATAACCGTTCTCACAATATATTATCACTATATACCAAAGTCTAGAAAGCGATCATTCCCACTCAATGGTACCGGGGGGCTTGGAGGTAATATCTAAAACCACACGATTGATACCCTTGACTTCATTCACAATGCGATTGGAAATAGTTTCCAGAAGTTCGTAAGGTACCTTTGCCCAATCTGCAGTCATCCCATCTTCACTGGTGACAAATCTTAAAACCACAGGATAAGCATAGGTACGCCGATCGCCCATTACGCCCACACTGCGGATTGTTGGTAATAAGACCGCAAAAGCTTGCCAAAACTCGTTATACATTCCCGAACGATTTATCTCTTGGCGGACGATCATGTCGGCATCTCGCAGCATTTCGAGGCGATCGGGAGTAATTTCACCAATAATCCGAATAGCTAAACCTGGACCGGGGAAAGGCTGACGTTTGACGATTTCTTCGGGTAGTCCCAAGACTGTACCGACTTTACGAACTTCATCTTTAAATAATTTGCGGAGGGGTTCAATTAGGGTAAATCTCAGGTCTTTGGGTAAACCGCCGACATTGTGATGACTTTTAATTTTTACAGCAACACGTTTGCCCGAAGCGGGATCGATATTGGTATCCGCCGACTCAATTACATCCGGATAGAGAGTGCCTTGAGCTAGGTAGTCGTATGGTCCTAAGCGTTTAGACTCGGCTTCAAACACATTTATGAATTCACGTCCGATGATTTTACGTTTTTCTTCGGGGTCGGTAATGCCTTTAACTTGTTCTAAAAAGCGATCGCTGGCATCAATATATTCAACAGGAATAGCAAATTGTTCTTTAAATAATTTAACCAACCTTTCGGGTTCTTGCTTGCGCATAAAGCCTTGATCGATAAACATACAAGTAAGTTGGTCGCCGATCGCCTTGTGTAATAAAAATGCCAAAGTACTGGAATCCACACCACCTGACAGGGCTAAAAGTACTCGTTGATCTCTAACTAGCGATCGTACTTCTCTAATTGACTCTTCAATAAAAGCGTCGGTTGTCCAAGTCGGTTCGCACTCACAAATTCCATAGACAAAGTTGCGTATTAACGCCATTCCACCCACTGAATGCACGACTTCGGGATGAAACTGCACGCCATAAAAATTTCGCTCTAAATCGGCGACAGCAGCTATCGGAGTATTTGTCGTATGTGCCAAAATCTCAAATCCACTGGGCATGGCAATCACCGAATCACTGTGACTCATCCACATAATTGCACCGTCATCAACATTAGTTAAGAGATTGGTGGGATCGTCAATTGCGAGATTGGCTTTTCCATACTCACCCCTTTCTGCCCTTGCCACCGTACCGCCCAGTTGTTGCACCATCAACTGCATTCCATAGCACACACCTAAAACGGGAACGCCTAAATTCCAAATTTCTGGATCGGAAGTCGGGGCATCGCGATCGTAAACTGAGCTTGGACCTCCCGATAGAATAATACCTTTAGGATTGAACTTTGCTAATTCGGCGGCTGTAGTGTAATAGGGTAAAACCTCGGAATAAACTTGAGTTTCACGGATGCGTCTGGCAATTAGTTCGGAATATTGAGAGCCAAAGTCGAGAATGGCAATCATCTGACGATTAGGTAATTTTAGGGATGTGTTGGGAATGGTAGTGGATTCGGCAATCAAAGTTTAAGTCCTCGTTATTCTGATCAATATTTTAAGCGAGTTTCAAGTTGGTAATTTATTTTGATAACCATAAAGGGTGAGAAAATAGAGCGGCGATAGTTTTATTTCCCCTAATTTGATTGGATAGTGGTAAATGTCCTTTAGGTGCGTCAATGTTCCAGATAAACTCATTTGGATATCTAGTAAATTTATTTTCTTTTTTCCAGCCAATTTGCAGCCAAAATTTTTCCCAGTTTTTATCTAAGCCCAACCAGATTTTACGTTGGATTGAATATCCAAACTTGCCATCCGAGTACGCTAACCACATATCGTTAATAGTTTGCAGGTCAGTGTTATTAATTTGCGCCACTTCTGTAAAGTACAACCAACCCCGTTTTACCGATGCTTCTCCCACAATTTCTCGCAGTTTAATTGAAGTGAGGCGATCGGCAGATTCAAAATCCTGCTGGATTAAAAGTGCTTCCAAAGGCTTGTAATCTATGTTTGCCTCCGATCGTAATTCTCCCATGTTGCAAAAATCTAGCCAGAATTTGTCTAGCCCCTGTAAAAATGTATATCAACTCTAACAGAAATCAAGTGTTTTGATACTCCCTATAGCTAAAGCTGAGGGATTCTTAAGAGACTTTCATCCTTAAAAGTGTTATCAAAACACCCCTAGACACTTCCTTAAGACATAATCCTAAAGTTGTGCTTACTTACTTTCCTTAAAATGTTTGCAGCGCCATCACAATCAGCATTAATTAAAAGATTCTGAGCAGTTCTATATAAACCTCTAGCAATAGGTTTACCAGATTTTTTCCACCCTTCAGGTTTTCACCGAACGTAGGTAGCGAATCTCGATCTAGAAACGAGGCTTTAGAAGTATAAGACTCTTCAGTTTCAATAAACTTAATCCCATACGATAATACTCTGGACAGTTTTTGTAAGGAGTCTACAACAGCAATTCTAATTATGGAAAACTTGCGTAAAAAGTTGGGGCATAGTAGGTTAAGAATCAGCACCAAATAACCATAAAGCAAAATTTAGAAGTGAAGCAGGTAAAAAGCTTTGACCAAATCATCGAATACTTTAAGGAAACCCTCGAGAAGTTTCCAGACAAGCGCACAGGAAAGAATAAGAGATATAAGATTATTGACTAAGTGCATTTTCAGTATTTTTCACACAAATGCCATCGTTTCTAGCGTATCAATGCACGATGGAGAAAAACAAAGGAAGAAGCAATGCCCAAAGCATATTTGGAGTAGAGAAAATTCCAACAGATAACTATATTTAAGACTTACTAGATGAAGTAGAACTATCAAGAGTATTTCCAGTATTTATAGAGATGATGACTTACGCGCTTTAACTCGCTACATACTCTTTGATTCTTGGGATAGCCTTCTTAACTTTATGATTCAAGGTCTTGAGCTAGAATTTCCTCCTAGTTCTGCTTGAAACCTCATAATTAGAATTGCTGGTATCAATTCCCTTGCAGGAGAGTATGTGCTGAATGGGATGACTAGATTTGTTGGTTTGAATCCACAATACGCAATGGGTTTAAAACAAGGTGGGATGATTGGGTATGTTATGGATAGTCAATCTGCAAAAGTAATAGATGCCGTTGATAAGCAAATCAAGAAGAATTACAAAGATTTGCAAATGAAATCCTCAACAGGATTAAGTCCATCTTTTAAATTATCATCCATATTACCCAATATTTCTATTAGGACTTACGCACTCAAATTCACAGAAACTTATCGGGATGGAGTTTGAGGGCGAAGCCCTCAATTGGGGCTGTGCCCCAAAACCCCTTTAAATATAGGTTTTCTTTTTACACTGCGTAAGTCCTATCTATATAAGAAAGCCTACATTATTTAGCAAATCAAAAATTTACGATTTATTATGTTTTTCTACCCTTACCATAGAAAAATATTCTGGACAGTTTTGGTAATGAGCCAACAACTTTGATTAGCATTTATTTAATTGTTATATACGATATTAGTAATACTTCGGACAGTTTTGAGGCAGAGGCTGAAACCCTTACTCTAGCGTTAGCATTTAACCTTAGCGAAGTGTGGGAAACCCGCATTCTACGGTTGGTAATTTAAAAGTGTCCGAACCATTGCAAGATCGAACTTAAATTATTTTTGTAAATTATCCCTGCAAAGTATCGGCTAAGTCTTGTTCTTGTTGTGCTACTTCTGCGATCGCCGCAGTTAGAACTTCACGGGGACTCAAACCTTTAGCTACCTCTGCTAACCATCTTTGCGCCTCGTTACCATCGTTTAGGATTTTTTGTAAGGGCAATAAAAAACAGATTACGCCTTCGGACTTAGCCAAATCTTTAACCTGTTCGTATTGTTGCCAGATCCAATCACGGGCAATTACTTTTTCTCCAGTTTCCCAGTTAATAAGTTCGGCATTGAGGCTGTTACGGGCAGCAGAAACTTCATTTTGGTCGGCGATCGCCATTAATTCATCAGGGCTAAACTTATTAGATAAAAGCGGATCGAGCCTTGGATCGGCTAACATCATCTGCAAGCGCATCTCTAATAAAGTTGTAATTGCCAACAGTGCCAAGGGATCGATCACCAAATCGCAAATTCGCATCTCGACCCGATTGAGATCGTAGGGACGATTATCACCATTAGGACGCACCGCCGACCACAGATGCCGCACATTTTGCATAATCCCTAGTTGAATTTGGCTATTTGTCCAGTCGATAAAGTGCCTGTGGCTGCTAAATAACGGTACATTCAATGGAGTTTGCGGAAACATTTGCCACCTTGTAGAGTGGGAACCAGTCACTTCATTATTTAAAAAAGGTGATGATGCACTTAATGCCAGATACAAGGATGTTTCCATTCTCACTAGCCGACAAGCTCGAATTAATTCCTCAGTGTTAGGAATGCCAATATTAATATGAATGCTGGCTGTAATTACCTTGGTGCCGTAGGTTTCCTCGATATAACCGTGGTATGGATTATTAGGATCGGAGCGATCGAAACGATCGGTGCCTCCTAAAGCTAGAGTGCTACCCGGCATAACGGTATAATCTCCAAGCGATCGCAGATATTGACGTAACTGCCGCCGAGGTTCGAGTAATGCCAAACACAAAAGCTCGTAGCGAGTTAAAGGTGGGGTTGTATATTCAACATTGCGGCTATCGGGTTCGCGCACAAAGCCCTGAAGGTCGGCAACAATGCGATCGGAAAAGCCAACAGCATCGCCTGTAGGAGTACAAGTGTAGATCTCAACCTCAAACCCTTTTGATAAAAGCACCAATCAATACCGCCTAAACATTCTAGTGATCTCAGATTATTCTAAATCTTTTGTGATTTATCTGACTGATTTATCTGACTACTAAAACTGGACAAGGAGCATGATGAATTATATAGTCGCTGACACTACCCAACATTAGCCGTTCGACTGAGCCTAAGCCCCTAGAACCAATTACTAAAATATCAACGTCATTACCTGCAAGTTTACAAATTAAATCGCGAGGGGAACCAAATTCCAAGCTAGTTTCACAGGCAACGTCAGCGTTTTTGCAAGTATTCTCAGCTTCTTGGAGCAGCGATCGCCCTTTTTCGACCATTGCTTTTTCGAGTTCGGGATTAGGATGTGCTTGCCAACTAACCCAATCACCTGTGGGCATAATTAATTCGGGGTAATAATCTCTAAGTGGTTCGAGTATAGTTACAACGGAAATTGCTGCCGCCGCAGGTTTTGCTAAATTAATGGCGGTCTGTAAAGCCTTATGGCTGGCTTGGGAGCCGTCGATTGCTACTAAAAATTTCATAAACTTAATCTCCCAATAAAATTATTTAATCAAAGTAAATCTGTTTTTGAATATACAAGTTTAGCTTGATGACTAGGGATTACGTTTTTAGTTATCCCGTATACAATTTTGACACGAATTAAGATTGTGGTTAAGCTTTGTTTAACTAAGATACATAAATATACAGTAATGAATCCTCTAACAAAGTTCTAGGTCGGCAATACCAGCAAAGTCGAGTAATGCTTCTGCTGGTTCTTTTAGTCGGCAATCTGTGGACAATGCTCAATACCCACTCGATTCGATATTCTTCCTCGCTTCTGTTTGCTCCCTTTCTCTTCTGTTTTTGTTTTTGTCTTAAATATTGTTTATTCCCAGCCCTTGACGATCGGCGTAGATCATTTGATAAATGCTCTCATATTACATTGACTAAAAAGTGGCGATCGCTCAGGGTTATTTCATTCTAAAGAGAGATTTGAGAAGCTTTAAGCCCTGTCCAGCC
>CAZLKI010000170.1:0-6700 GCA_964560035.1 uncultured Synechococcus sp. | reverse complement strand
AGATAATCTGGAAAGAGCGATCGCTGCTTACGAATTAGCATTACAGATCTATACTCGTGAGGCTTTTCCTAAAGATTGGGCAGGAACTCAAAACAACTTGGGTATTGCCTATAAAGATCGTATTCGAGGTGACAGGGGAGATAATCTGGAAAAAGCGATATTTGCTCTTAAATTGGCTTCACAGATCCATACTCGTGAGGCTTTGCCTGAAGATTGGGCGATGACACAATACAACTTGGGTAATGTTTACTCCGATCGCATTCAAGGTGAACGAGCAGATAATCTAGAAAAGGCAATTCATTTCTTCAATCAAGCGGCTGATGTATTCACGCAAAAAGCGTTTCCTGAAAAGTGGGCAACAAATCAGGCTGCCTTAGCCGAAGCATTAATGAAGCGGGCTGCTCTGACAAATAATATTCAAGATTTGGTTAGTGCTATCGAACTACTTCAATCCGCTTTAATATTTGCTGTTGTCGGAAGTCCAGACTTCATAGATACTCAATATCGGTTAGGCAAAGCTCTCTCCCGTCACTACGAGTATTCTCACAATGCTGACGATCTCCAGCAAGCAATGCAGGCTTATGAAATCGCCCTAGAGGCAATTAGCCCAGAGCATTACGATCTCAAGCAAATCTGGAAGGCATTACCAACTACTCAGGCGATCTTAGGTAGCCGATTGATTCGAGATGGACAATGGCAAGAAGGACTTCAACTACTACTTAACAGCCTGACTCAACTCAAAACTGGAGACGATCCACTGGATCATGCTAATGCCCTTTATCAAACCGCTCGTGGTTACGAAGTCCTCTCCGATTGGGATAATGCTCGTCTGTTCTATCGCGATGCCCTACGCCTGTACGCTCACCTCAACGATCTGCTGGGCATCACCCAAAGTCGTGAAGGCTTAGGCAGTGTATTGGTATCTCAAGGATATCTTGATAAAGGAAGCGTGGAATTAGTTCAAGCTCGTGATAACTATCTTCAGCTTCAAAAAGCCGATCGAGCTCAACAAGTTGATAATATCTACAAGGCTGCCCAACGCGCCCTAGAACGACAAGCTGTAGAGGTATATGCATGAATAACATTGATGATATTTTCAAGAAATCTGCTAATAGTATCCACCAGCTAGATCTGCGGCAAATCCCATTTACGGAAAGCCCTGTTGATAACAACACCCTAGATCGGATTTTTACGGGACGAGAAGCCGAACTAGGCAAAGTATTCAATTTATTCCAAGGGCGCGATCGCCGACGGATCTATATTTATGGGCGTATCGGTATTGGTAAAACTGTATTCTTGCTAGAAGTGCTATCCGCATTGCATCGCAACCTACCAAAAATGCTCAGTGCTTATATTTCCCTACCAGCAAATCTCGATCTTGCTACCACTGCCTTAATCGCCCTAGCCAAAGCCATGCCCGATGATGAATGGGCACAAAGACAGCTTTACCAGATGGGCATTCCCACAGAAATAAGCTTAAAAGAACGTACTTCAGAAATTTCTGCCAGTTTGGGACTGGGTGCTAAGTCTGGAGAAAAAGATTTACCAGTCACTAAGCCTTTATACCCTGCTGTCAGTCTAGAAACTCTAATAGAGCGTGCACTAATAAAATATCCTGCTGGAGTGGCGATCGCCATTGACGATCTAGACAAGCAAAATCCTAGTGTAGTCAGACAGCTTATGCATGATGCTCAAGGAATGCTTAAGGGCAAAGCTTGGTTTCTGCTCACAGGGCATCCTATGGGTATGACCAGAGATTTACTCACTAGCGAACGCGGCTTGTTTGACCTTCAACTCCCACTCGAAGAATTAGATCAACCCACAACTTATAAGATGTTGATCAATTATCTCAATAGCGAGCGAATCAACAATAAATGTGATGATCCCAAAGACCCACGTTCCGTTTTACCCTTTCTACCTGAAACTGCTAAAAAACTTTGTGAAGTCTCCCTCGGCAAACCTCGTTTATTCAATCGATTAGGAATTACCATTCTCAATACTGCTACTGCTTTACAAGTAAAAATCATTACTCCAGAGGTATTGGAAAAGAGTCTTAAAGCTGCCGAGTTAAGTTTGCGCCAAAAAGCTGCATTAACCGCTCAAGAAGAAAGAGTACGAGCCTTTTTACAAGAACACGGGAATATTTCGGATGAAACAATATCAATGCAAGACCTCGAACAGCTTGGCTTTCGCGCCTATAACGAAGTTCTGCCTATTTTAGAAAGACTAGAAGAAGCAGACCTCGCCCATCAATTAAATCAGGATGATACTAAAATATTTGCTCCCATCTTATTACCTATAGGTCAAGCTGTACCCAGTATAAAAAATTAGGGATAGAAGTCTGTAAAACTTACATATCCCTAGAGATTTTATTATTAGAAGGACTTACGCAGCATAAAAAGAAAACCTATATTTAAAGGAGGTCTGGGGCACAGCCCCAATTGAGGGCGAAACCCTCAAACTCTCTTCCACTGGATTTCTGTGGATTTGAGTGCGTAAGTCCTAATTAGTTAAAGATAATTATTCAATTAAGTTAAAGCTGCTTTTCCGGGTTCGGGTGCGCGTAATTCATCTAAAGAAAGTTTAGGGGTTTCTGTATAAACTGAATCAAGTAAGATCTCTAATACGTTAGCTTGACGGGCAATATCGATCGCTTGGTGAGTAATTAATTCGCCAACATTCAATATTACAGTATCGTTGAGATCCAGAATTACACGAGTCACAGGACGACCCAAAGCCCCTTTAATTCTCTTCTCTTCAATAACTTGAGTGCCATGCTCTTGTAAATTACTTGCAGTTTCTTTAACTTGCTCCCATAAGCCTTTAGCTCCTTCTTTAACCTGTTGTCCGACATCCGAAGTAGTTGTTCTTAGGGCATCGCCGCTGGTTAACCCTACTGACTCTAATAGAGCTTGTTCTTGATGATAGGTTTTGGCTCTTTCAATTACTCTTGGGGTTACGATTTGCCCTTCTACAGCTACTACCGATCCTTCAGGCGTAAAGATCATCCTACTAACTCTTCTACCCAATGTTTGGTCGATACCGACATTCGCGACTGCGCCCGTAAATTTCTCACCAAGTTTATCCTTAACGCTCCCTCCCGTAGCCCGATAGAGTTCATCTATCATGTTATAGCTACGCGCAACTAGGATATCTGCTTCGGTAACAATTTGTCCTTCTTGAATTAGATATCCACCATCAGGATTAGCTATTGTGCGCTGTACGACTTTACCTAACACAAACATTTCTTGTTCTTCAGGGTTAACCACTGCATTAGTTAGCTTAGTACTCGCCATTTGGGCAACTTCTTGAAGTTTAGAGCCAGTTGCTTGGGCAGCTTCTTGAGCCTTTTCACCTGCAGTTTGAGCCATTTCTTGTGCTTTTCCGCCAGCAGTTTGAAGAGCGGCTCTAATTCCACCTACTTGTTCTTCCATCAGATCGGCAGTTTCAGCAGGGACAAATGCTACATCTTCACCAATTTTAAGGGTATCGGGAGCGGGAACAAATGAACGACCAGAATAAGCATCAGCAAAAATTCCGCCAGATACCTCATATCCTTCGATCGCTCCGCTCATGTCATCAAAGTAAAGATCTACCATAGTACCCAAATCGCGACCGTCAGTAGTCATAATTTTGGTACCTCTCAAAGTGTTATCTCTTTCTAATATGCTCTGAATTTCAGGGAAGTCACTAGCAGAACTAATAGCATCTACAGAAGGAACGATTACTGCATCGGAACCGATCGCCTGCACTCTTGTTAAAGGCAGAACTAAGGCATTGCTAAACCAGCCACCTTCGTCTACCAGAAATCCTAACAGTACATTGTTCTCTTGGTCAAAAATTAAATCTACGATTGTCTTGAACTTTTCTCCAGAGTCGTAGGCGACTACAGGCTTACCGATCATACCTTTTCCATTACGCATTTTGAATTACTCTCCTATTCTCTAAAGGTTCGCTAAAATTAAGATTTAATTGACGGGTTTAGTTTCTTGCACGGGTGTGACGAGAGTTCTATCTGTCGTAGACTCTTTGCCGAAGCCCGGAACGATATTAATTACTCCGAAGTATTCTAGTCCGATCGCGGCGATCGCGGCTATGAGCAATCCTAAGCCAGTATATACAGCAACATTAGATTTTTTTCCTACAAGTCTTGGCATATATTTCCTCCAGATTTAATTTTTGATAGATTTTTGATAGACAATTAACGAACGATTAATCGATTACTTTTTTACTTCGTCTTTAGCATCTTCTAACCCTGTTGGACTTTTGCTTGTGCTTGTTTGGCTTTACCTTCAGCTTCTTGTTCGGGATTATCAAACACATCTCCAATAGCTTCTTGTACTTTACCTTTAACATCTTTGGCAGTAGCTTTTACTCGTTCCTCAATACTCATGAAACCTTTCCTCGAATTAATTTGCCTTAACACAAATCAATATATCAACAAATACTTTTAAACTCATCTGCTCAATGGCTTATCCAATTCTGTATTAATTTCATAAGAAAACAGAGAGAGTAACGATTTGACATCTCTATATCGATAGAATTTTGATCGTTAAAATTTTGCCTAGACAAGTTTTTGTGTACTAAGTAATGAATTTATGACTAAATTTATGTTTGTATAAATCAATGTATATACGAATAGTAAGACATAGATACTTATTCGATAAGTTTCAAAAAGTTTATAGATTCAGGGATATTTGACTTAATATCTCGGTCTATTTATATTTAAGATTTCTGGTAGGTAGATATTGATAGTATTTAATGTGGCTTTATAGATATCAATTCATCAATTATTTAAGTACGACTGAACAAAAAATTAGATTGAGAATTAGATAAAATTCTTAATAATTTAAAGAACCGATCCAGAATCAGGAGCAATCTCAGTTCCTAAATTTTGAGCTGGCTTAGAAATCTCCATTAAGAAGCTAAAGCTGGGGATTTTGATACCAATTTCTTCACCTGCTTTTTTAAGCTCTCGTTCAAATGCTTCAATGTCACGATCGAAGCCACATAAGCCAGCGACAATTACTACATTTTGTTGACTGTTAGCGTTAGCACAATCGACTAATTCAATCCCAGATAAAGCAATTTTAGAAGACATAGTTTCACAATACTTTTTAAATAAATAATTAAGTGAACAATTAAATGAACAAACTTGAACTAATCTTTATTTAAACTTACTTTGGAAGCGATATAAGAGGAAAGAAATCAATGAAATATCTCTCACCTCTTTTAGTTTGCTTTCATATCGTAAGTGTAAAAATAGATAGAAATAGCTTTAACTATTCCATATTTCTTCCGCCTTGGCTGATGGCATGAAGGAACCATACGCGCTTTTCAGTTTCATCGATTAGTGTTTCTAAAAGACTACTCGTACCTCCGTCGTTATGAGAATCGCATATCTCTAGTGCTAGTCTCTGACTGTGAACCATTTGCAGATTATCTTTAATTAGCTGCTCTACCATCCGTTCTGGTAAAACAAAATCTTCATTATCATCGGTAATTGTTTGTAATTGGCTGATGTGGCTAATGCTACGGATAGTTGTACCGCCAATTCTGCGTAATCTTTCTGCTAATGGATCGATTGACTCAAAGATTGACTCAGCTTGATCGTCAAGTAGTAGATGGTATTCACGAAAGTGCGAACCAGACAAGTGCCAATGATAATTTTTGGTTTTTGTGTAAAGGGCAAAAGCATCGGCAATTAAAGGATTTAGAGATTTAACGATCTCTTCCACTTGTTCTGGCTTTAAATCGGTTGGAGTTGCAAGTGGTTTAGGAGTAGGAAAAGATTTAATTTCACTTCTATCTTGGTCGTTAGTAGAAGGTTTTTCTGTAGTAGTGTTAAGCATTTAATTTACCAAGTAGTTTCTCAAAATTAACTAATGTGTTTAGCTTTACAGATCTATGTTTGAGTTGGTGTTTGGTAAGAGGTTTAATATTGTGTGGGTTGTATGAGTTGTTTTAATTCTATTCAAATCGTTACAATCTAAGTAATTTTTTTATGCAAATTTAACTAAACTGAAATATGGACAAGGCTGACGGAGAGGGGTTCTTAACTTTACTTTTTGTTTGCCATGTTGTGAGTAAATGCTTAATGGCAATGTTTCTTTTATTTTCCCCATTTTTTGAGGTAACTAGAAATGAATTTTAAAACAGTAGTTTTTTTTGGTTCCTATAGAAGCGATCGCCAAGGGATTAAAGCGGCAAAATTTATAATTAGCGAGCTCGAACAAAGAGATCATAAAGTCATATTCGCTGATGCTATGGATTATAACTTTGAGATTTTAGACCGAATGTATAAAGAGTATGAAAAAGATCAAGCTCCTCCTAAAATGGCAGAATTAGCCAATCATATTCGCAGTGCTGATGGTTATATAGTGGTGGCGGGAGAATACAATCATTCCATTCAGCCCGGATTGAGTAATTTAATGGATCATTTTTTAGAGGAATACTATTTTCGTCCTGCTGGGATTGTGAGCTATTCAGTTAGTAGTTTTGCAGGTGTGAGGGCGGCTATACAATTGCGATCGTTTTTAACCGAGATGGGAATGCCGACAATTTCGAATATTTTTTCTATTCCTAAAATCGCGCAAGCTATAGATGGAGATGGAGTGGCACTGGAAGAAAGCTTAACTAAGAAAGTTGCTAAATTCTTAGATGAATTAGAGTGGTATGAAGAAGCTTTGCAGCGTCAAAG
>CAZLKI010000169.1:0-6710 GCA_964560035.1 uncultured Synechococcus sp. | reverse complement strand
TCAAGCCTTCATCTCTAATATTGATAGCAGCATTTACATCTCTATCGTGCTTAGTCCCACAACTAGAACAAGCCCAGCTACGCACATCTAAAGGCATACTACCAATTTGATTTAGGCAAACATGACAAGTCTTACTTGAAGGGAAAAATCTACCAACTTCTGTATAGATTTTTCCTTCCTTTTCAGCCTTGTATTTAAGCATATTGGTAAAAGTAGACCACCCGCAATCGCTTATGGCTTTTGCAAGACAATGGTTTTTTACCATATTTTTAACAGCTAAATTCTCTGTAACGATGACTTGGTTTTCGTTCACCAGTTTACGAGAAAGTTTATGTTGAAAATCTTTACGAGAGTTACTAATCCGTTCGTGAACCCTAGCGACAATTCGTTTAGCTTTTGCTCTTGACTTAGAGCCCTTAACCTTGCGAGAAAGCTCTTGTTGCTTGCGTTTTAGATTCTTCTCACACTTTTTTAAATGTCTAGGATTATCGAATTTAGAACCATCAGAAGTAATAGCAAAATGGGTTAGACCTACATCTATACCTACCGCTTTACCTTCAAGACTAGGTTTTATTTCTGGCAATCCATCATCAAACAATAGAGAGGCAAAATATTTGCCTGTTCCATTCATCGAGACGGTTACAGTTTTTAGCTCACCCTCAAAAGTACGATTTAACTTGGCTGTAATCTCAGCAATTTTTGGAAGTTTAATTACTCCATCCATTAGTTTGACGTACTGGGGATATTGGATAGATTGCTTACCGTGTTTCGATTTAAAACTAGGAAATCCTGCTCTACCTTCAAAAAAGTTGATAAATGCTCTAGATAGATTGAGACTCACAGATTGTAAAACCTGAGAATAGCAACTTTCTTTTAACCAAGGGTATTCAACTTTTAGTTTGGGTAGTCTGTCGTTCAAACCTTACCTAGATAATCCCTTACCCGTTTCTTTGTAGAGCTTATTTGTCTCTGCTAGCGAATTATTCCAGAACCATTGAGCAGCAAAAGCCTGTGCTAAAACCTCTTGCTGCTCAATGGTTGGATAAATTCTAACTTTGACTACATTTCTCATACTGCGACCATATCATAAATGCAATTAGTGATAAAAGTATTTATGGTAATTTATAAGCATTGACTGCAATTCTGTTACTGAACGTAGTCGAAGTATCCTACCGATAAATCGGGGGACTTCTTGCAGAAGAGAGTTAAAAATTGTTGTTCTTAAAAAATAGAACGCTGACCCTCTGGACTAACCCCAATAATTGTGAGCTGACAGTCTAGAACTTTATAGCCGTACTTTTCAGCAACCTTTTGGCTGATTTCCAGAATTTTATCGTTCTTAAATTCGATTACGGTATTGGTTTTGACACAGACTAAATGATGGTGATGATGAGGTCTAGGCTGATTGATTTCATAGTGTTTGTGATCCTCAGTTAGTTCTAATTCGCGCAAAATTCCCATTCTCGCCATCATTTTTACGGTGCGGTAGATGGTCGAAAGGCTGATGTCTTCACTTCGATCCTTCAGGCGATTATACAAATCCTCGGCACTTAAATGTTGCCCTTCGGGTAAAGTCTTAAATGTATTTAAAATCACCTCACGTTGTGGAGTCATGCGCCAGCCTTTGGCATTTAACTCAGCTCTAAGAGTTTCAGGAGTGTAATCGGTGGTGGCAGAAGTCATACGTTCTCAATAACAACCTACTCTTGATAATAGCTGATTTTTCTCTACTTTACTAACCTCTAATTTTTTTGTAAAAAACCGCCCATTTAGGCGGCAGAGATTATTCTTTATTTTTACTAATGACTGATCTCGAACCGTATTTTAACAGTCCGTATTTTAACAGTCATAGTATAAAGCAAACTCGTATGGATGCGGACGAATGCTCATGGCAACGGTTTCACTGCGTTTGTAGGAAATCCAGTTTTTAATAAAGTCTTCGCTAAATACTCCATCCGCTAATAGAAAATCATGATCGTTTTCTAAGTTAGATAGAGCTTCACTTAAAGATCCGGGAGTCGAGGGAATCTTGGCTAATTCTTCAGGAGACAATTCATAAATATCTACATCTAAAGATTTACCCGGATCGATCTGATTTTTAATCCCATCAATTCCTGCCATAAGCATTGCTGAGAATGCTAAATATGGGTTGCTAGTAGCATCTGGACAACGGAATTCTAATCGTTTAGCTTTGGGATTGGTACCAGATAGAGGAATCCGAATCGAAGCAGAGCGATTGCCTTGAGAGTAAGCCAAGTTAACTGGTGCCTCAAAGCCCGGAACCAGACGCTTGTATGAGTTAGTGGTAGGATTGGTAATTGCGAGGAGGGCGGGGGCGTGCTTTAATAATCCACCGATATAGTACAGAGCCATTTGACTGAGATTGGCATATCCATCACCCCAGAATAATGGAGTCCCATCTTGCCAAATAGATTGATGACAGTGCATTCCAGAGCCATTATCACCAAATAGGGGCTTGGGCATAAAGGTCACGGTTTTACCATATTGCTTGGCGACGTTTTTGATTACATACTTGTAAGTCATTAAGTAATCAGCCGCTTGGATCATGCTGGCAAATTTAAAGCCTAGTTCTGCTTGTCCGCCTGTCGCAACTTCATGGTGATGCTTTTCTATAGGAACGCCACACTTTGCCATCGTTAGCAGCATTTCGGTACGGATATCTTGGAATGAATCTGAAGGTGAAACTGGAAAATATCCTTGTTTGCCTCGAATTTTGTGACCGAGATTTCCACCCGGCTCATCGCGTCCCGTATTCCAAGAGCCTTCGCTGGATTCGACTTCGTAAAAACCAGAGTTTATAGTCTGATCGTAGGCAACGCTATCAAACATAAAGAACTCAGCTTCGGGTCCAAAATATGCTGTATCGCCAATGCCAGTGGTTTTAAGAAAGTCTAAAGCGTTTTTGGCAATGTTACGCGGACAGCGATTGTAGTCTCCACCTGTGCGCGGATCTTTGATACTACAGATCATGCTGAGAGTTGGTTCTTCCATAAAAGGATCGATCCAAGCCGTTGCAGGGTCGGGAACCATTGCCATATCTGATTCATTAATTGCTTTCCAGCCCCGAATACTGGAACCGTCAAAGGGTACACCATCAGTAAAGGAGTTTTCGTCAATTTGGTCGTAATAAAAAGAGCAATGTTGCCACGTACCTGGCATATCAATAAATTTTAAGTCGATAATCTTAATGTCTTGCTCTTGAATCATTGTCAAGACTTCTTGGGGAGATTGAGCCATACTATATCCTTGAGATGATTAGTTAGTTGCCAACGATCATATTAGGTATGATGAATTCTATTTTTTGTAGCGTAAGATACTGTTTTATCTTCAACTTTATCTTCAACTTTAGTTGCTAACTCTGTATCCTACTTAAGGTAATAGGCTTAAAATCTTATTTACAGAATTTGTTTGAATAGCATTTCTTTACTAAAATATTTCACTAAATCGGGTTTGTAAGCTTAAACTGAATTTTTGAGCGATCGCCAGATTTATTCTTATCCCAGCCATATTCTTATCCCAGCCATCATTAATGAGTCAACTAAGCAACGGCATTACCCTATTTTTAAGCCTGATCGTAGAGGCAATGCCCTTTTTATTATTGGGAGTACTTTTATCCAGTCTTTTAGTTTTGTTTGTGGATGAAGGTAAGTTAATTAAGGTTATGCCCAAGCAACCAATATTAGGGGCATTAGTCGGGAGTATGTTGGGATTTTTATTTCCAGTGTGTGAATGTGGCAATGTGCCTGTGGCGCGGCGATTAGTTGCTCAGGGTGTGCCTGGATCGGTGGCAGTGGGATTTTTATTATCTGCTCCAACTATTAATCCAATCGTGATTTGGGCAACTTGGACGGCATTTCGAGATCAGCCTGAAATTGTCTTGATGCGAGTAGGTTTTTCTTTGGCGATCGCCACGATCGTAGGATCGATATTCGGCAGTCAGGCAGATTTGCGTCCATTTCTCCAACCTAATATTTCTTTGCAATTAGAAAAAAAATTAGCAAATGCAAATATTAAACCCATTTCGGCAATTCCCACTGGTACATTTTTTTTAGGGCAACCGACAATCCCGTTAGAAGAAATTAAAGTAAAAGTACCTTGGCAGGATCGGCTTAATCTACTGATCGATAACACGATCAATGAATTACGAGAACTGGGTGGAATTTTAGTAATTGGCAGTGCGATCGCCGCTTTTATTCAAATCGCAATTCCAAGGGACATAATTATTAATTTGGGGCAAGGTGCAGTTAGCTCGATTGTGGCAATGATGATTTTGGCAGTGGTAGTATCGGTTTGTTCTACAGTTGATGCTTTTTTTGCTTTATCTTTTGCTTCTACTTTTACCACTGGTTCAATTTTGGCATTTTTAATATTTGGACCGATGATCGACTTGAAATCTATAGGGCTGATTCTAACTATTTTTCAGAAACGGGCGGTACTGTATTTATTTTTACTCTCGGCACAACTGACGTTTTTAGGCTGTCTATTTATTAATTTGCATGTAGATTAATTGAGAAGATTAATTGACTAGATCGATTAAAAATAGAGTACATTAACGAAAACAGATTTGAGGATTTCATGCAACGCAGGCAATTCATACGATTAGCACAAACTGGTTTGATTGGATCTTTAGCCACGGGCTTAACCATAGCGGGAAAGGCGATCGCTGCACCTCCAAAACCTCAAACCTTAACCCTAGAGTGGCTGGGGCATATGTCATTTTTATTTACGGGGCAGGGACAAAGAATTTTAAGCCATCCTTTTAAGCCCGCAGGTTGTACTGCCAAGTTTCCCGCACCTAAGCCCAAAACCGATTTAATTTTAATTGGCTCTAGATTATTAGATGAGGGCTGGCTAGAGGCATTACCCCAAGATACTCAGCTTTTATATTTGCCCGGTGCATATAAAGTATCTGGAATAAATATTCAAGGCATAAGGTTTGAGCACGATCGCAATGGTGGACGAAGATTTGGGACTAACGTGGCGTGGCTGTGGCAACAAGCAGGGATTCGGGTTCTGCATATGGGTGGATCGGCATCAAGTATCAATCCCGATCAACGAATTTTAATGGGACGACCAGACGTGCTAATCGTACCAGTGGGCGGTGGTGATAAAGCATACAATGCTACCGAAGCTAAAGCTGTTATTGAAACTCTTAACCCCAAACTGGTGATTCCGACTTATTACCTAACTAGCAAAGCCGCAAAAACCTGTGAATTGGCAAAAGTTGAAGAATTTCTCGCACTCATGCCCAATATCAAGGTTAATAATATCAAAAACTCTAAGCTCCAATTAACTGCTGCCAGTTTAACTGAAACCATGTCGATATCAGTATTCAGGGCATAAAATATTTTCAAAAGATATAATTTTAAAGTAGTTTTTCAAAACCTAAAATGAACAAATACATTTCTACCTACGATGCAGTTGTAGACCACCTAAAAAAAAGCGATCGCCGATCTTCTATTCAAGTAGCTGTGCCAGAGTCCCCTAATCTTGATTCTAAATATCTTTTCCCTAATGAACCAAGCAATCGACACACCGAATATACAGCCATCATTGAGTTCCTACAGCAACGTCTTTCCTCGCACAAGTAAACTTCCTACACAATCACCTAAATATTGGGTTAAAGAAAAGGATCGATACTTACGCCAACTTCTAATTCGTGATATCCAACAAGATACTGGTCGCGAACTGGTGGTTTATTTCACAAATTTTGCAAGCAACAGTATGATCTCAGATAATGATGCGACTGATTTATCTGAGCTACTAGACGACTGTAAAACAAAGGATATAGATATTTTAATTCACACGCCTGGCGGAATTGTTGACGCTTGCGAGCAAGTTATTAGTATTCTCAAACTTAGATTACCTCAGGGTTATCGAGTCGTAGTCCCTAGTATGGCAAAGAGTGCAGGAACAGTATTGGCTCTCTCCGCTACAGAAATTGTCATGGGGGTAAATTCTGAATTAGGACCTATCGATCCTCATTTTGATGGTATTCCTGCAGAGTTTATAGCCAACGATCCAACGGTTAGCTATACATTTCAACAAATAGCACAAAATGCAATTTTAAGGATGCATAAACTTGCAAAGAATGTACTTAGCTCAAGAATGTTAAAAAATGAAGATGAAGCAAAAGTCAACGAATTGATTCAAAAATTATCATCTACCCAAAGTTACTTGTCCCATGGCGCTGTTATTAATGTTGAGGAGGCACAAAGCCTTGGTTTAACTGTGAACTATCTGCAACCTGAAAATGAAACTTGGCAGAAAATCTGGCTTCTATTTTGTATGTATGATTACGATTGTAAGCAGTTGGGCTATTCTAAGCTCTTTGAGGGTGAACGTATCAGCCTTTTTAAATCTCTACCGTCTTTGTAATTTCTAATGAATTTGACTGAAGTTGCTATTCTCAAAGCTGAAAATCTATCTAAATCCTTTGGGGGGATTCAAGCAGTAAAAAATGCCTCGATCGCTGTGCCGAAAGGATCGATTACAGGACTAATAGGACCCAATGGTGCAGGGAAAACTACATTCTTTAATCTACTTTCTAATTTTTTGGTGCCAGATGGTGGGACGGTTTGCTTAGACGGTAAGCCAATTCAGGGAAAGCCTCCCTATGCGATCGCCCAGATGGGAATGGTCAGAACATTTCAAGTCCCTAGAGTTTTATCGCGGCTATCGGTGTTAGA
>CAZLKI010000168.1:0-6784 GCA_964560035.1 uncultured Synechococcus sp. | reverse complement strand
GCTTTCGTCCAGTTTTTTGAAGTTTTTTGAGGGCTTCTAATGTCGGATCTGAGACTTTGCCCCCACTAGCTAAAGTTCCATCGTAATCTGTCGCTAATATTAAATAGTGCATAAATTTAGTACTGCAAAGCTATATCTTTAACAAAAATTTTGTTTTTCTCTCGGGGCTTCTAATCTCTAGCTTTAAACTAAAACTGACATGATAAGTATTCCCGATCGCAAATCAACCAAATAAATTGACTTGAAATTGCGTCTTCATCGAAGCCTATTCGTATTTAGTTTGACATAGCTATGTTTGACTTCATGAATGAATTGATTGATTTCAAATGAAGCGATCGCATTACTAATTCCCGATCAAATCTCACAAAAGAGCGATCGCCATGATATTAAGCAATAAATTTATCATAGTCAGTATGGGAACTAATCCAAATCCACTGAATCCCACCTGAAGCATCAATCCCAATTCCACGATAATTCTGACCTACACGTACCGACCATAGTTCTTCAATACGTTTTAACCGAAGAGATGGATGGCGAGGATTTTCCTTAAGCAATTCATAGTTTTTGTCAGCCAGTTCTCGAATTTTAGTAGGTAGCTTCCAGTACAAAGCCCAGAATTCTGATGAAGTGAAATGCTTCAAAGCTCGATAGCCTTCCCTTGGACAAATTCCTCTCGTGCTTTTTCAGTTAGTCGATTAAATTTCCCAGTTTTGAAGTCAGATCTAATCTGCCGATCCCAAAGTTCATCTTCAAGTTGGATAAACCAATCTCTAAACTTTATGAAATCTTCTTTACTTAAATTACGAACGCGGGTTTCAAGTTCTTCGACTTCACTCATAATTGATATCTCCTTAATTAATATCTCCTTACAAAAATTAGCACTTTATCTTATATGTTAGGGGAGTTTTGTTAATCAAAAAAAGCGATCGCATTACTAATTCCCGATCAAATCTCACAAAAGAGCGATCGCCTGTCCTGAAATTTCATATATGTAATCTCCTAAGAAGTTTAACGATAACTTTCTCGCCGATTCTCATCACTTCTACTTCTTTAATTTGTTCTAGGATTTTTTCATAAACAACTCAATTAGTATGAATTTGATTTAGCATTTAAAAAATCAAGGGCAAAAACTGCGGACAAAGATATGCAGAGAATCACAACTACCCAAAATCCTCCTTCAGTAAAGTCCCCTGATTCTACGGCGAAATAAATTGCCATTGGCATAGTCTGGGTTTGTTCGGGAATGTTGCCCGCCACCATCAAAGTTGCGCCAAACTCGCCTAAAGCCCGCGTAAATGCCAATACCGTTCCCGATAATATTCCTGGCAATGCTAAAGGGAAAGCCACATAACCAAATACTTCCAACTCCGAGGCTCCTTCAACTCTGGCGGCATCAAGTAGTAAGCGATCGATTTGTGTAAATGCGCCTAGTGAGGCTCGATACATTAAGGGAAAGGCAATTACAGTGGCGGCTAGTACTGCTCCGTACCATGTAAAGACAATTTGGATGCTCAACTGTGAAATTATCTGCCCGATCGCCCCATTTTTACCAAACATCACCAACAATACAAAGCCCACAACCGTAGGCGGCAAGACTAAAGGAATTAACAAAATACTATTAATTAGCGATCGCCATCTGCCGTGATAGTAAGACATCCCATACGCCGCACCCACGCCCAAACAAAAGGTAATAATTGTCGCAAACACCGAAACCTTAAGTGAAATCCATAGGGGTGAAAGATTTGAAGGTAAGTTAGAGGCTAGTAGATCCAAACTCATCAGAGCTTTTTATTAATTTATTTTTTTACAGCGTATTCAATTAAAACTCAAAGTTACAGATCGATGTGTATTACAGTAAATTACGCTCAAACGTGTCACAGATAGAAAAGTCAAAACCAATACGGAGAACCTGCCCTGCGACCATCTTTTATGGCGGGATTAAATCCAAAGTACTGTAATAACTATAGATACTAAAGTAAAACTATTAAATGCTCAAGTAATCAATTTTAAAGCTTAAATAATATTTTTAGCAGCTAAAGGATAAATTCTCTAAATTAAAGTAATAATATTTAATACTAATGTAATAATTTGTAAGACTTATGTATTAATTTTATAAACTAGAGTAATAATCACTAAAACTAAAGTAAAAATTTTATAAGCTACGGTAATAAATCTATAAACTAAAGTAAGTAAATTATAAATTACAGTAATAAACTTAGATAACTAAAGTAATAATATTCAGATTATAAGTAAATTACTTTTTCAGCGTACGAAGTTACTTAAGATCGCTTCCAAACCCATACTTTCTAAATATTGTCTGTATGGATGGGCTTTGCAAGAAATTTACATATTGTTTAGCTGCTTCAGGATTTTTACTAGATTTCAAAATGCCGATGGGATAAATAATGGGGGAATGATACTTTGACTCGGCGATCGCAGATATCACAACTTTAGAAGAACTCTTAGCATCGGTGATATAAACAATTCCTGCCTCAACTTCCCTACTTTCCACGGCTGTAAGCACAAATCTAACGCTATTACCCAGCACAAACTTAGGACGCACTTGCTCTAAAATCCCTAAATTTTGTAAAACCTCAGTCGCATATTGCCCTACAGGTACGCTTTTAGGTTCGGCGATCGCAATTCTTTTAATATTTGGATTTAATAATTCCCGAAAATCTGTTAATTTTACCTTGCTACTTTTGGGAGTTATTAATACCAGTTGATTGGTTAATAAATTGGCTTTAAAAGATAACAAGTCCTTACTATCTAGAGCATTCATTTGTTTAACTCCCGCCGAAATAAATACATCTACAGGTGCGCCTTGCTCAATTTGTTGCTGTAATGCCCCCGATCCCCCAAAGTTATAGGTGATTTTTACTGATTTGGCGGGGTATGCAGTTATTGCCTTTAATGATGGCTGTAAACTAGCCGCCGCCGATACTAATAAGCTTGTAGGTGAATTTACTGAAGATTGAGCCCAACTAACTTCCGCGATCGCCCAAAATACAGAGGTTAGTAAGGTCGTTAAAAAGATAACTGTAATTACTTTTGAGAGATTTTTCATCTTGACACCTTAATTTAGAGAAGTTAGAGAGAAATTAGAGCTAAATTACTTACTCAATAAAAGTATCACTTTACTAGACATGATAGATTTAGACACATTTAGGAAGCTAGATTTTGGATATGAATACAGAGTTTATAAATACAAATAGCCAAATCAGCATAATCATGGGCAGTGACTCCGATCTACCGACTATGGAAGGAGCGATCGCGATCTGCCAACAATTTAATGTTACCTACGAAGTGGCAATTATCTCTGCTCACCGCACACCCGATCGCATGGTAAGTTTTGCTAAACATGCCCACGAACGCGGGATAAAAGTAATTATTGCTGGAGCAGGTGGAGCCGCGCACTTACCGGGAATGGTAGCAGCCCTTTCGCCTTTGCCTGTAATTGGCGTTCCTGTTGTATCTAAATATTTAAATGGTTTAGATTCTCTATATTCGATCGTGCAAATGCCCAAGGGGATTCCTGTTGCGACTGTGGCGATCGGTAATGCTGAAAATGCAGGATTATTGGCAGTTCAAATTTTGGCAATATCTCAACCAGAGCTTTTAGTTAAAATTCAAGCCTATCGTGCCAGTCTAGAGACAATGGTGATCGAAAAACAAGCCAACCTATTAGAGGGACTTAAGAAAAAATAAGCTTGTATATTTGTCTTCATGTAGATGTATATCATAGATATAAATTTCAGCAAAGCCTTACTGTGCGATCGATTATTTATCAACTTTTTATCAACCATTAGTTTGTAACAAAAAATACTTTTATTACTTCACTCCCATCATTAAATTAAGCACTAGATGGTGAGGCTTCTACCCTAAACCTATCTTTTATCCTAATTATTTCTTATCATTCAAATACTAATAAATACTAAAAGAGTAAGATAGTAATTTTAATATTTTAATAGTTGCCTTATTCACTTTGAACTCATACAATACTTTATATTTTTTTTAATCGATAACTTTACTCAGATCGGAAACTGATCAATCAAAGAGCGTATCCATAATGAAAATTCTCAAAGTCCTAACCTTACGCGGTCCAAATCAATGGCATATTCACCGCCATCAACTGATTACGATCAGGTTAGATTTAGAGACTTCTGCCCAAACTCCACCTAAATCAATTCCCGATTTTTATACTAACCTCACTCAGATCCTGCCTAGTCTCGATCTCAATCAGTTATTTGTATTTCTCAAGTCTATGGAAAATGCCACTATGGCAGACGTAGTTCAATACATAGCCTTAGAGTTACAGAAATTAGCGGGTATGCCTGTAAGTTTTGGTACCAATAAACCTACGGCAGAGTTGGGGATTTATCAAATTGTGTTTGAGTATCAATTCGAGCAAGTTGGTCGTTATGCTGCTCGTGCCGCCGTGCGTCTTTGCCAAAGCTTGATCGATACTGGTGGTTACCTCGCTGCCGAACTCCAACAGGATTTAAGCGACCTTGCCGAATTAAAACTAGAATCTCAATTAGGACCTAGCACCGAATCGATCGTCGCCGAAGCAAATGCCAGAAAAATTCCGTGGCTAAATATCAACAGTCGCGCCATGATTCAATTGGGCTATGGCATTCATCAAAAAAGGTTACAAGCTACACTCAGTAATTTTACGGGGATCTTAGGTGTAGAGCTTGCCTGCGATAAAGAAGCAACTAAGGGAATTTTGCGCGATTCGGGTATCCCTGTGCCTAGAGGTACTGTAATTAAGTCTTTGAAATATTTAGAACAGGCGATCGCGGCGGTAGGTGGATTTCCCATCGTGATCAAACCTCTAAATGGCAATCATGGACGCGGCATTACGATCGATATTCGGTCGATGCTGGCTGCCGAAGATGCCTTTGAAGTCGCTCAACAGGTATCCGAAGATGTAATTGTCGAACGCTTTCACCGCGGACGAGATCATCGAGTTTTAGTGATCGATGGCAAGTTTATAGCCGTAGCCGAACGCATTCCCGCCCACGTTTATGGCAATGGTAAATCCACGATCGCCGAACTGATTGAAATTACTAATAGCGATCCTTTACGCGGGGACGGACACGATAATGTACTGACCAAAATCGTTCTAGATCGCACCAGTTTGGATATTCTCCAACGCCAAAGCCTTACCCTTGAAACCGTCTTGGAAGCTGGAAAAATTTGCTATCTGCGCGCCACAGCTAACTTGAGTACGGGTGGCATTGCGGTCGATCGCACTGATGATATTCATCCAGAAAATATTTGGCTGGCGCAACGAGTGGCTAAAATTATTGGCTTAGATATTGCTGGGATCGACATTGTAACCTCAGATATCTCTCAGCCTTTGCGCGTTACCGATAGTGTAATTGTCGAGGTAAATGCTGCCCCCGGTTTTAGAATGCACACGGCTCCTAGTGTCGGCATCCCCCGCAATGTAGCCGCGCCTGTAATCAGTATGCTATTTCCTGAAGGTTCGCCCGCCCGTATTCCGATTATTGCGATCACTGGTACTAATGGTAAAACTACAACTACCCGTCTCACCGCTCACATCTTCAAACAAACTCAAAAAACGATCGGCTATACCACTACCGATGGCATTTATATTGGTGACTGGTTAGTCGAAAAAGGCGATACGACTGGACCTAATAGTGCTCAAGTTATCCTCCGCGATCCCACTGTAGAGATTGCTGTATTAGAAACCGCTAGGGGCGGAATTTTGCGATCGGGCTTGGGGTTTGATGCCTGCGATGTTGGCGTAGTGCTTAATGTTGCTGCCGATCATTTAGGAATTGGTGATATTAATACCGTTGAAGACTTGGCTCATCTTAAGAGTGTAGTTCCTGCTACGGTTTCCCCTGATGGTTATGCCGTTCTGAATGCGGAAGATGAATTAGTGGCGGCAATGGCTTCTAAAATTAAAGCTAAGATAGCGTATTTTAGCCTCGACCCCGAACACCCCATAGTTAAGGCGCACGTTGAAGCAGGAGGATTAGCGGCAGTTTATGAAAATGGCTATATCTCAATTATTAAAGGTGAATGGACTTTACGGATTGAAGAAGCTGTGAATATGCCAATTACGCTGGGTGGAAAAGCGAAGTTTATGATTCAAAATGCTCTGGCTGCCAGTCTAGCGGCTTTTGCTCAAGGTGTAAAAATTGAAGAGATTCGCGCGGGCTTAATTAGCTTTGTTGCCTCTGTCGATCAAACTCCGGGCAGAATGAACTTATTCAATTTGGGTAATTTTCACGTGTTGCTCGATTATGCTCACAATCCTGCAGGATTTAAGGCGATCGCCGATTTTGTGAATACTTGGAAGGGCGAACGAATTGGCGTTGTTGGAGCTCCGGGCGATCGCCGTGATGAAGATATTGAAGAACTAGGACAACTCTCAGTTTCGATGTTTAATCGCATTATTATCAAAGAAGATAGCGATCGCCGCGGTCGAGAACCCAATGTGGTAGCAAGTTTGATTCAAAAGGGAATTATTTCGATTAATCCAGATGTCAACCATGAAATTATCTTAGATGAAGTGATGGCGATCGAAACCTCTTTAAGTCAAGCTTCTGATGGTGCGTTAGTAGTGATATTTCCTGAAAAAGTGGAATCAGTGATCGCCCTGATTGAATCTAAACAACCAAAAGATACTTTGCCGCAACTTTAAAGCTCTTGATTTGGAAGTTTTTAATTTGCAGAGTACCGAAAAATAAGCAGCAGTTCCAAATTCAAACGGTAACATACATTACAAATACAAGAGCTTTATTGT
>CAZLKI010000167.1:0-6788 GCA_964560035.1 uncultured Synechococcus sp. | reverse complement strand
GCCCCAAACCCACTTTAAATATAGGTTTTCTTTTTACGCTGCGTAAGTCCTAATTCTTATAGATTGCTTTTTAAGAATAAAACGGCATTCTGATAATTAGAATCAACAAAAATCATAAATTGCTAACAATATAGAACTCGATCGCGATCCTGACTACAGAAATCATCTGTTTTTCCATCTAAAGGAAGTTCAGCGATCGCCTGCAAGATTTCTAATGGAGTTTTTTCTACAGAATAAATGAATAAATTTCTATAGGGACAATAGATATTTCGACTTTACTCCCTTCAGCTAATTTTAATGGCTGTAATAACCTCAACATTTCCATCTCATAAATAGCTTCTACAATCATTAGACTTCTACAATCATTAGATTTATCCTAAAGTTAAATTATGTTGTCTATAAGATTATCTCTCAAACTAAAACAGTGATATGTGCAATCTTTTTCTTACCAAATCTCACTCATGTCTAATACAAAGCCTATCAATACATCTTCACAACTAACCGATTTAGGCGATCGCAACACTTCAACTTCTTGTCCGAGTCGATAAATCTCTATCTGTCGATCTCGAGGATTAATAAGTAGCCCTAATCGTACCCCTAACCTTTGATATTCCTGCATTTTGGTTTGTAGTTGATTTAATTTATCGGTAGTTGAGTGCAGTTCGATCGCAAAATCTGGCACTACTGGACAAAATTGTTCCAACGAAATTCTTTCTAGCCTTGACTTCTCGATCCAAGATACATCTGGCGATAGTTTTCCTCCCCCGATCGCTGTAAAATCATAACCAGTCGAAGAGTCAAACACCCTACCTGATTTTGTATATTTATTCCAAATATAAATCTGCCCAAACAATTCTCCATTTCTCTCGCCGCTAATGGGAAATGCTGGTGCCATAACTATTAATTCTCCGTCATTAGTGAGTTCCAGCCTTAAATCAGGGTTGTTTATACAAAGACGATCGAATTGCTCTGGTGTGGTATGAAGGGTAACATCATTCACATTTATTAATAGTGTGAGGGTTAGTGATTTGGGATCTGTATCTACGGGTGCTGTGATGATAGTCATATTAATTTCTACTTAACTTCCTTAAATTAGTGTCTATGAAGTTTTTTCAATCATCTCTTGAAACCAAGACTCAAAGCGATCGCCCAGCGCGGGTAAAGAAAACTCTCGTTCGGCTTGGCGGCGACAACTGGCACGATGCAGGTTAGGAACTAATTTTACGGCATCACATAAAGACTCGACATTATCGGGTTCGATTAAAAAGCCCGTCTCTTGATGGTGAATAATTTCCACAATGCCACCGCGTGCGTAACCAATCACTGGAACCCCACAGGCAAGAGCCTCGATCGCCACATTTCCGAAAGCTTCTTCCCATTTTGGGGTCATTAATAATGCCAAACACGATCCCAGTAATTCTTGCAACTTGAGCGTGGGATGAAAGCCTAAATAATTTAACTGGGCTTGGGGATATTCGGCTAAGACCCTATGCCAGTATGCTTCATCTTGCATTTTACCCATAACTTGAATTGGCATTTGCAAACTTTGGGAAAGAGCCGCCGCATCTTCTAAACCTTTTTCGGGAGCAATTCGGGCAATCCATGCTAGTTGAGGTTGAGGATTAGCTTGAAATTGGTATAAATCTAAATCGATGCCACTACTCAGAATTTTAAAATCTAGGGATTGTCCCACAGATTCGTTAAATGTATATGCCTGTGCTTTGGTATAAACGCCAATGGTGCCTTTATGAGTCTGTGAGATTTTATGGACTAGGCGATCGATGTTATTTAGAAGCGATCCCATACTGACAAAGTGGGCAATGGGTTTAGAGAAAAAGGGCGTGAGATAAAAAGGCAGCCAATCGTAGGCAAAGTTTACGATCAAATCATAGCTATGTTGCACTTGAAAGGCATATTCCCACATATTTGCTAAGACCGAGTTATCGGGAAAACTGACGGGATCGCTACGATCTTGATTTTGAGCAAAGCTGTGTACTTGTCCTAAAATTGCCATAATCGGAATATCTGAGGATAAAGATCCAACCGATCCTGCGAGATGAACGGTGTGCGATCGCCCGATTAATTCTTTAGCAATATTCTGTACGGTTAGCTCTACGCCGCCGCCAATACCAGACCCAAATGCGCCTACAGGTGTAGAAATGAATAATAATTTCATCGTCTTAATTTCATGTCCTAATATATTAAACCTGTTTAGATCTCTGCCCAAAATTCACGGATCGCGATCGCGACGAGGGGATGATTCCTCAGCCGTGGATGATTTACGCCTTTAATAATTTTAGATTTACTATAGTCAAATTTTGTACTGGCAATGGTAACTGTTCCGTCCGTGCTGCCATCAATATCCCCTGCAATACTTAGGGTTTTTATTTTTAGGGCGATCGCTTCCGCCATTTTAATTCGACTTTTCCCCAAATCCCCACCTATTGCAATACTAAGAGGATCGAGCATTTTCCCCAAATTTGAACCGCCCACGGGCGCACCAACCAAAACAAAGCTGTGAATATTTTGCCACCATTGGGGATAACGATTGAGGATTTCTACCCAAATTAATGCTCCCATCGAGTGACCGATAATTCTGACAGGTGTATGGGGATATTGATTAAAGTTGGCTGTGGCGATCGCTTCTACTTTTTTAATTAACGGTTGGATTTTGAGCCAAGTATCGATCCAGCCTAAATTGGGCGCAATTACCATCGTTTGAGGTGTACTTAGATCTCGAGCCAGTCTCGCAATTCCCTCAGAGTTATCTGCCCAGCCGTGTTGAGCATAAAGCATAAAATCTGATATCAGATCTGCTGATTTCCCGTCTAATTTTCGATCTAATTTTTGGTCTAAGTTCCGATCTGGCATTTTTAATAATTTAGAAATAATTTAGAGTAGTTATGGAGTGCTAACTAGAGAAACTGTAACGTTTATCCATGAGCCAGAAGCTAAGATGCCTTAATTATCCTAAAATTGACGATAGATTAATCTAGATTAATAAAATATAAAATTTATACATAATAACTTTGAATTATTGAGATTCTCGGTGATGTTTTTTTGAAATTTCTTTAAGGATTTTTCTAATTTCTCCATCGATCTCGATCCTTTAAGGCAGGAAACACATTTAATAATGATAAATTTTATCGAATTTTTAGTTCAAAAAAGTTGGTGGATACCTTGCTATGGTCTGATTGGCGCACTTCTAACCCTGCCTTGGGCAACAGGTATAGTTAAACGCACTGGTCCTCGTCCTGCGGCTTATATTAATCTACTTATGACCTTGGTGGCTTTTGTCCACGGCACGATTGTATTTAGGACAATTTGGCATCAGCCTCCGCAATTATTAACTTTTCAGTGGCTTCAGGTTTTAGATCTCAATCTGACTTTTAGCTTTAACATCTCGATGGTAAGTATGGGCGCGATGGAGCTAATTACGAGCTTGAGTTTGCTGGCTCAGTTTTTTGCCCTTGGCTATATGGAAAAAGATTGGGCATTGGCTAGATTTTTTGCCTTAATGGGTTTCTTTGAAGGCACGATGAGCGGTCTGGCAATTAGTGATTCTTTATTACTTAGCTACGCCCTTTTAGAAATATTGACGCTTTCTACTTATTTATTAGTGGGTTTTTGGTATGCTCAGCCCTTGGTAGTGACGGCGGCTCGCGATGCTTTTTTAACCAAACGGGTAGGCGATGTAATTTTGCTCATGGGGATTGTGGCATTGGCATCGGTGGCAGGAGATCTAAATTTCCCCAGCTTATATGCTTGGGCGGAGACTGTGGAATTATCGCCTACGATCGCCACATTATTAGGCTTAGCTTTAGTAGCGGGTCCGACGGGAAAATGCGCGCAATTTCCTTTACACCTGTGGCTGGATGAGGCAATGGAAGGACCTAACCCTGCTTCAATCTTGCGTAATTCTGTAGTAGTTGGTTGTGGGGCGTATGTGTTAATTAAACTTCAACCGATTATTGCGCTATCGCCTGTGGCTGTGACTGCTTTGATTGCGATCGGCTCGGTAACTGCGATTGGGGCATCTTTAGTGGCGATCGCTCAAATTGATATTAAAAGAGCTTTTTCGCATACGACCAGTGCCTATTTGGGTTTGGTATTTGTGGCTGTGGGCATGGATCGGGTGGATTTTGCCTTAATTTTGTTATTTACCCATGCGATCGCCAAGGCATTGTTATTTATGAGTGTAGGCGGGATTATTTCTACGACTCAAAATCAAGATCTAACTGAACTAGGGGGATTATGGTCGAAAATGCCAGCTACAACCACATCTTTTTTAATCAGTGGGTTTAGTTTGGTCGCGATCCCACCCTTTGGCGGTTTTTGGTCGTTGCTGCATGGTGTAAACGATTTTTGGATAGACGACCCGTGGATTGTGGCATTAATTTTGGCAGTAAATACCCTGACTATTTTGGGTTTAACTAGGGTCTATCGTTTGGTGTTTCTGGGAAAACCGCAACCTAAAACTCGCCGCGCGCCCGAAGTGCCGTGGACTATGGCAGTACCGATGGTGTCTTTGATTTTGGTGTGCCTGCTGATCCCTTTAATTATGCAAAATTTAGGACTGTTACCAAGTTGGGCTGAGATTAATAAGCCTGCTGTACTGCTGTTAATTGGTTCTAGCATTCTGGGTGTGGCGATCGGCAGCAATATTTATCTACATAAGGCATGGTCGCGATCGCTGCAATTACCTTGGCGCATGACTCAGGATTTATTGGCTTACGACTTTTATATCGATCGCTTGTATCGTTTAACCGTAGTTTTTGCCGTAGGGCAGCTTTCTCAAATTAGTGCATGGGTCGATCTCTATGTGATTGATGGTTTAGTTAATTTTGTGGGACTATCTTCAATTTTTAGCGGAGAAGGCTTGAAATACAGTACCTCTGGTCAATCTCAGGGCTACATTTTGACGATTTTACTCAGCTTGGGACTTTTCACCCTGTTTATTTCGTGGTCGCTGGGGTGAATCTATTTGCTTTTTAGATATTTTGTTGGAAACTCAGAAACTTAATTAGAAATCAATCTATGCTCAGTGTTTTAATTTCGATCCCCATCGTGGGAGTGGTTATCATCGGCTTTTGGGGCATCGGGGGATCTGCTAGCAATTCTGAAAGTGGAGATCGAAATAGTTTACAAATTAGCTTGCAAATTAAAAGGGTATGTTTAGTCTTGATGGCGATCGCTCTGGGCTGGACAGTATTTTTAGGCTTTCAGTTTGATGTAAGTAATCTTCAAATGCAGATGTCCGAACACTTACCTTGGATTGATAATTTAGGTCTTAGCTATCGGATTGGCATTGACGGCTTATCGTTACCTCTAATTGCCCTAAATAGTTTGTTAACACTAATTGCCATCTATAGCACTGAAGATTCAATCCATCGACCGAGACTTTATTACAGCCTAATTCTTTTACTTAACGCGGCAGTGGTAGGGGCTTTTTTGGCGCAAAACTTACTTTTATTTCTGCTATTTTACGAGCTAGAGCTAATTCCTTTATATTTACTCATTGCGATTTGGGGCGGTAGTAAACGGGGCTATGCAGCTACTAAGTTTTTAATTTATACGGCAGTTTCAGGGATTTTAATCTTAGGGACATTTTTAGCTACGACATGGCTGAGTGGTTCGCCTAATTTTGACTATGACGGACTGCTAATTAATGCTATTCCTGTAGGGACGCAGGTTTTATTACTGGGTGGGCTCTTGATTGGTTTTGGGATTAAAATTCCGCTCGTGCCGTTACATACTTGGCTCCCCGATGCCCACGTTGAAGCCTCTACGCCAGTTTCGGTATTACTTGCAGGGGTTTTATTAAAGCTAGGTACCTATGGATTATTGCGGTTTGGGTTGGGGTTATTTCCAGAGGCTTGGGCAGTTTTAGCACCTTGGTTGGCAACTTGGGCGGCAGTAACGGTTTTGTATAGTTCATTTACGGCGATCGCCCAGACGGATATGAAAAAAATGGTTGCCTACAGTTCGGTGGCTCACATGGGTTATGTACTTCTAGGTGCTGCTGCGATGACCGATCTGGGTATTTTGGCTTCGATCTTTCAAATGGTCAGTCATGGCTTAATTTCGGCAATGTTATTTTTACTGGTGGGCGTGGTCTATCAAAAAACAGGCAGCCGCGATCTCAATATTTTAAGAGGACTTTTAAATCCCGAACGTGGTTTACCGCTAATTGGTACATTAATGATTACTGGAGCGATGGCAAGCGCAGGCATTCCGGGGATGGTGGGCTTTATTTCCGAATTTTTAGTATTTCGCGGGAGTTTCTCCACTTTTCCGATTCAAACTCTTCTCTGTATGGTGGGTACGGGTTTGACGGGAGTTTATTTACTCATATTATTAAATCGGGCATTTTTTGGCAGACTGGCAGATGAGGTTTCCAATTTACCCCCAGTCCTTTGGAGCGATCGCTTACCCGCAATTGTTTTAGCCATTTTAATCCTAGTTTTGGGCATCCAACCCAGTTTAATGGTGCGTTGGAGCGAGTCCACTGCTAAATTATTGACTCCCTTCCCTGCATCTAAATCCGTGCAAGCCCTCCAAGTTTCGGAAAAAGTGATTCCACCTTTCAGGTTCGGAACTTTAAGTAAAACACTCGATCGCTTCAGTTCAGAGCTTGGCACTCCGAGTAAAAAGTGAAAACATCCGAGTTAAGTAGCTCGATCGTATCCGCAAAAGCTTCAGTCTGCATATTCGAGTCTGAGAAAAATTCAGCCTATGACTGATGCGATCGCTCGGCTCCGAAATAATTGAGATGGCATTAAGAAAAA
>CAZLKI010000166.1:0-6792 GCA_964560035.1 uncultured Synechococcus sp. | reverse complement strand
CAATTAGTTTAGTAGAAGCCTTCCTTTGAAAAGATTTAGCCATTCTTATTACCTATTATCGAAATCAATTCTTCATCATCAGGAATAAATGGTATCGCACCAAATCGACCGTCTAAGTAGGCTTTATCTATAGCAAGATCGTTACGCACTTTGAAATCACTAAGAGAATATAACTCTGTACTCTGATCGGAACGCTTCTTTGTAAACCAAATTTGATCTCGTCTTAACAAATTATTTCTTTGTAATGTGTTGTCGTGACTGGTAAAAATAAGTTGAGTACGTTTCGGATTGGTTTTAGGATTTTGAAAGAGCCGAACAATTTCACGAATTATGTTTGGGTGGATATTCGAGCCTAGCTCATCAGATATTAATAGGGAACTTCGTCCAAGTCCAAGGATAAGTTGTATATTAAATATCAGACTAAATAAATGTTGAGTTCCTGTGGACTCTTCTTCAAAGTTCCAAGAGATAGTTTCCCCATCACTTGTTTCATGTAACGCATATATTTGAGACTCTTCACCATCCTTTCTAATCTCTAAATCGTATAAACCTGTATCAAACTTACGTAATAGATTTTTAGAGCTTTCTAACATTTGTAACAATAGGGTAGTCATATAGCTAGATTTCTCATCTGATATTTGACTAAAAGTTCTATCATCAAATTTTTTCTGTCCCCAATTAATACCTAAATTACGTAACATTAGCCATCTAAGAAGAGGCTCAACTGAATTAACCTCAAGTTTAAAGAGAAGACTTATAAAAGATTCACGTATTTGCAAATTTTTCTCAAGCTGATTGTGTGCTCCAGAAAAATCTGAACCATTTTTCCAGTCAAATAGTTTCTTTTGATCGTTCCAAGTTCGACTGTATAGAAGGCGTTCTCGTTTTGTAGATACTAAGGCATAGTCTAGTTTTTCTAAAAATATCTGTGTGTTATTGAGAACCAGTGAGTAAGTATATATAGTTCCATCAAAAGCTGTACGGAGGATAAACTGAGTTGGACTTCCTATACTTTGCTTATCTAGCTTAAAAGGAATTAGCTGTGACCCATGATAGAAGTTACCAGCCAACATAAAATTGAGCAAATAATCAAGAGCTTTTAGGACATTACTTTTACCTGAAGCATTAGCTCCAAAGATGGCTAGAACGGGTAAAACATCTATATCCCAGCCTTCAATGTGATAGGGAGGGGCAATTTCATCATCAGATTTAACTCGACTTCCATTACTACCCGCTCTCTTCTTTTGAGCTATGGCACTTAAAGTTTCAGAACCCTTGATTGATCTGAAATTTTCTACAGTGAAGTCTAATAGCATAATATTTTTACTTACAAATAAAATTACGTGACTTATTCACGATAACAGTTATATTACATCGTGATTAATTGAGATTTATCTAAAGTTTTCAAAATTAACTTGGTTATGATTTGCCTTTCGTTTTTACATTAAGGCTAGTAATTTAATAGGATATACTTCTGTGTAACCACTAATTCAAAGGTCTCTCATGTCTTTAATTTCTCTTCCAAATCAATGCCAAGACTTACAGACTCAAGTAGAATCAATTTTTCAACTTTTACAGCAGGAACCAACCCTCCGATCGCTGGATATAACATCTGTTCAAGCATCTTTAAGGAAAGCGATCGCCCCGAAATTTGAAATAGTATTTGCAGGGGCATTTAGTGCGGGCAAGTCAATGTTGATCAATGCGATTTTGGGACGTAAACTGCTTTACAGTGCTGAAGGTCACGCTACGGGAACAGAGTGTCAAATTTCCTATGCTGATGCCGATAAAGAGCGGGTGGTTTTAACTTTTTTGAGTGAGGCGCAAATTCGCGAACAGGCAGATGTGTTGTGTAACCGCCTAGGATTACCTCTTGGTAATAATATTAATAATTCGGAAGTAGTGAAGGGACTCCACGAAAATTGTGCTGAGATTATTAAAAATGAAGGTGGTGAGAGTAAATCTGATTTGGCAAAACAAGCCAGCGCCTTAAATTTTCTACTAGATGGATTTGTGAATAACCGCGAGCATATTGCGACAAACTCTAATAACACTTTCTCCATGGAGAGATTTAATTTTACTAATCTTCAAGAAGCGGCAGGATATGCTCGGCGGGGTGGAAATAGTGCGGTATTATCAAGGATTGAATATTATTGCCACGATCCATTATTGCAAGATGGGAATGTTTTAGTAGATACTCCAGGAATTGATGCGCCTGTCAAAAAAGATGCTGAACTTACATATCGGAAAATCGAAAACCCTGATATTTCCGCTGTGATTTGTATTCTCAAAGCCGCAGAGACTGGAGAACTAGCAACGGAAGAAACTGAACTTTTAGAAAAGATTAAAGGTAATTCAGGTATTCGGGATCGCGTGTTTTATGTATTTAATCGAGTTGATAAGACTTGGGATAACCCTCAGCTTCGCCAAAGGCTAGAGAAAATTGTGAACGAACAATTCCGTGATTCTACTAGAGTTTTCAAAACTAGCGGTCTATTAGGATTTTATGGGAGTCAAATCCGTAATACAAATCAGGGCGATCGCTTTGGGCTAGATTCGATCTTTGAAGAAGAAGTAAAAGGAAATGATGGCATAGAAGAAGCTCCTTTATTTGTCACCGAATTTAATAAGTACTGTACGAGTTCGGGCAAATTAGTAGGCGGGGATTTTCGGGTAGAAGTAAGAAGTTATGAGTCTAGCAATGAAAACTACGTGCGAATTCTCTCACAAACAGGAACTCCACTAATTGATAAGTTGATAAAGGATAGCGGAGTCGAAGAATTTAAAACGGCTATCATTCGCTATCTTACCGAAGAGAAGCGTCCTCTACTATTTGCCAACTTAGCTGACGATCTGCAACCTCTTTGTATCGCTCTGCGTCAGGAATATTCGGCTACATGGCAGCATTTTGATAGTCAACCTCAAGATATTGATGCCATTAAAGCGTTAGAACTTCGTCAGTTAGGACGTGACTTAAAAGAAATTGGCGATCGCCTCCGCAGTCATATCAAGCAAGAAGTGAATGAGGCTGTTGCCAGTTCTGATAATAAGCTATTTGAAGCAGACTATCTGAAACTAAAAGCGCGGATGGTCGCTCGTTTGGATGAATTAATCGAAACTTTTTCAGTGAGTGCTGTTCATCAAAGAGCGCAGGCAAGCCATCCCCGCAATTCTGTAGTCCCGATGATGGGAGTTTTGGCTGAAGGGTTTTATTATTTAGCGAACGAATTAGAAGATGTATTAGTATTAGGCTCAACAGAACTTGTGGCAAACTTCTTTCTAAACTTAATTGATAAAGTCAAAAAAGCTGATTATTACCGAGAGATCTATCGCTTACTGGGGAATGATGGCGGGATTGAGGCACAGCTAAAACAAGAACAAGTAAAAGTAACTGATGCTTTAATCAATGAAGCAAGAACAGAATGCGATCGCTATGTGCGCGAAAGACCAGAATTTTATGTAGACGGTACGATATCATTTTGGCAACTGCACCAAACTTTACAACTAGCCTGCCATGGATACGATTATCAAAGCATGATTGAAGCCGAACCTGCTATCCGTCAACTTCTGAAGTTGGATTTTGAGCAGAAGGTAAGAGATACAGTGATCAGAATCTATCGCCAGACCATTAACCAAACCCTAAATACCCATCTACTAGCAAGTTCAGAAGTCCAAGCCGATAACATCTTACAAAAATACGATCAAGCACGGGAATATCTAGCTCAAACCTTAGAAAAAGAAGCAGGAGATAAAATTAAAAGTAATCAACGCCTTTTGGCTGAAGTGGAACAAAAAATCGCAAACTACAATAAATCTATTCAAGGGATTAATTCTTGCTTAGAAATAATGCAACTAGATCGGAAAAAACTCCCAACACTCAGCCCAAGTGATTTAGCCTCGGCGATCGTCGCACCAACTAATATTCCTAAAGATACCCAAGTAATTGATGCTGAATCTATTGAAGTTACTTCCGAAGAGTCTGAAGTATAAATCATAGCTACTTGTATCCACTATCTAATTTGAAACATAGCTTATGATCAAATACGCAAACCCAAAAATGAACCTACAAGAAAGGGGAAATCATGGATAAAATAGTTTTTTTGATTGAAGCAGATGAAATTGATGGTGGATATACTGCTAAAGCGGTCGATCATGGAATTTTTACTGAAGCTAATGATTTAGATACCCTGAAACTGATGATTAAAGATGCGATCGAATGCCACTTTGAAGAATAAAAGTTACCTAAGCTTATCTATCTAAGTCTGTAAATTAAGGCTTAATATCAATTATTTATTAACTAAAAATACTAGATTTATGTCAAATGAAAATGATTTCTTAATAGATGCAAAAGTAAAAGAATCAGACTTTATTACTTTCGTTTATTTGCAACGTGAGTATACATATAAGTATAAGAATTTCAAGAAAACTCTCGGAGGAAAAATCTTAGGACAAATAGATTCATTATCTATAATAATGAGAGAGAGCGGAGGCGATGCAGTAATGATAGACAATTATTCTTGGAAAGATGGAATACCCTGTGAACTCTTACAAGATGGGATAGAGAAAAAAGGAAAGATTAGACTTAAAGTTATTATTGAGTTTGTGCCTGATGAGGTTGAGGTAATTCAAGGTGCTGAGGGTATTACTGATGGGCGATCGCCACTTGATGATATTCGACAAATTAACTTGTAGATAGCATTAGCAAACTATTATGAAAAATCAATTATTAAATCTAACCTTTGAAATTGAGATTCAGGCGGGCGAGAAACTGACTATTCCTGATAACTTTGTTGAAGGCTTTGGGGAAGGCAAATGGCTTATTACAATCCAGCCAAACTTTACTACATCTATTACCCGCTCTCATAATGCTTTTCTAAATAGCTACTCACCAGAAGATGAAGGTTTGTATGATGACTATTAAAGCTGGAGAGTTTTGGATAGCTAATATCCCTTTTACTGGTGGGATGAACTCTAAGAAACGTCCTGTTTTAATTCTTTGGATCGACGGCAATGATGCGATCGTTGCAGCAGTTACCTCATCTCAGCCCAGAACTAAAACTGATGTAATCTTGACTGAATGGGCAAGTAGTGGGTTGCGTGTAATATCAATAGTAAGACTCTCTCGTCTTGATTGTTTTGATAAAGCCTTACTAATCGCAAAAGTTGGAATCTTATCTAAATCTGATGCTGATAATCTAAAGCAAATATGGAGTTTACACATCAAATTACAGTTTTAAAATTATTAGCGATCGCCTTTAGATGATATTCAACAAATTAACTTGTAATATAATCATGAAAATCAATACTACTCTACCAAACCTCAGAGAACTACCTTCCTCTTTACCTCTAGAAGGAGCAGTTAGACTAGAACTTGAAGAAGGCATTCCTATTTTTAGAGCTTCTTTATTAGTTCAAGATCGGATCGAGCAGTTACTACTCAAGCAGAAAGACAGTAGTTTAAGTAATGACGAAGAAAGAGAACTTGATAGCTATGAAGAAATAGATGACTATTTAGGCTTTGTCAATCGCACTATTCGTAATACTATTCAACAACGATAATGAAGGATGCTGTTCGGTTACGGGCAAATCATCTTTGCGAATATTGTCATGCTTCTGAACAATGGCAGTATGTGCAATTTACCGTAGATCATATTGTTCCTTTAACCAAAGGAGGCATTGATAAATTAGAGAATCTGGCATTAGCTTGCTTTCACTGTAATCGCCAAAAATCTAATAAAATCTCTGGAACTGATCCGCAAACTGGAAAAAATACCCCGCTTTTTAATCCACGTTGTGATGTCTGGAAAGATCGTTTCACTTAGTCTTCTGACTCTTTACAAATGATTGGACTAACAACTATAGGTAGAGCAACTATAAATGCTTTGAACTGTAATAGAGAAAGGCTACTATTAATCAGGGCAAGCGATCGCTCAGTAAATAGACATCCACCAATTAATGACCCCATTCAAGTTCTGTAACTCCCCTTGATGATATTCGCCAAAACAACTAATGGATAAAACCCCACGCATTCCAATTCCGACTGAAGTTAGGCAATATGTCTTTGAACGCGATCGCTATCTATGTCAAAGTTGCGGCAAAAATCAAACTCAATCAAAGCTCACGGTCGATCATATTATTGCTTTAGCGATCGGAGGAACTAACGATTTAAGCAACTTACAAACTCTATGTTCTAACTGCAATAGACATAAGTATGATAAACCCGATCCAAGATTCCAACGCCGTTACAGTGATTGAGGAATCTTAAAGTTAAAATTTAAGCAAAACATTTAAAAGGAAATCAACTATGTCTAACGAAAACGAATGGCTCACAGAAAAGCAACTTAAAGATTCAGATATTTTAACTTTCACCAATTCATATAAATTTGTAAAGAGTGGACATCCATTTGAGTATACATATACAGCAGTTCCAAATTCAAAATGTGATTAATCATACAACAAGTGTAGAACACCTATTGACAAATGATTTGGATTCTAACAGCTAGATCTACTGTAACTTTTTGTTAAGTCGCAGATCAAATTTATTTCTAACATCTTGACGCTTCTTGTTACTGCGAGAAGATGAAATTCGATCAATTAATGCTAAAAATACCAGAGATAGATTTAACGATTCTAAACTGCACAATGTTGAGTTTATACCTGATGAGAATTTGGTAATGTTACTGAGTTGTTGAATCAGTAATTAAACTAGAAGAGGAAATTCATAACGATTGATATATAAACCGATGACGATATCATGCATCAATATTGTCTTAGAAAAGCAAATCGTTTTTC
>CAZLKI010000165.1:1016-6820 GCA_964560035.1 uncultured Synechococcus sp. | reverse complement strand
TAGACGAAGCAGCATCGGAGCAAGAGTTTGACGGAAATATTGCCGACTTTGCTGAATTTAGTGGTGCTGAATTTAATGTAACCGATGAGCCTGTTGAATCTGTAATTATTATTGATGAATTCTTCAATCTAAATCAATCCGAACTAGATCTAGACGAAGCATCAGAACAAGAGTTTAACGAAGATATTGCCGACTTTGTAGATAGTGGAATTGAATTTACAGCCACAGACCAGCCTATATTCATTGATGACGAATTTTCCGATCTAAACCTAACTGAAGATCCATCATTTGTAGAACAAGCGAATGAGAATGTCGTAAACTTTGCTAATAGCAACGATTATAGGAATACAGAGGAATTCGACGAACTCGATACAATTATTGATACTCCTACAGAAGTTAGCGAATCTATCTCCATACCCAGCTCGCCTGACTTTGATGATTTAGAAACTCTAATTGAATTAACACCGACAGTCGCGCTTAGGAAAGTAGAGAGTGATGATTTTGATGATTTAGAGGAGCTACTTCGAGACTCTAGTGAAGTAGGTGGAATTGCTAATAAGATAGCTAGACGTCCAGCACCTGTAAAAAGACAGACGAGTAAGATTATTTCTCAGACTATGAAAGTTGATGTTAAGCACCTCGACAGTCTGAATAACTTAGTAGGGGAACTGGTAGTCAATCGAAATCTCTTAGATCAAGATCAAGAGAAAATGCAGCAATTTTTGGCTAATTTACTCAATCAAGTGCAAATGTTGAGCGATGTTTCCCAAAAAATGAGAGACCAGTACGATCGCTCGTTATTAGAGAGTTCATTAGTTGCCACTCGCGAGCAAAGCAAAGTATCCTCCGCATTGATGATGCAACGTGGAGATGATAACCAAAGATCTGGAGGGAAATCTAGCGATTTTGATTCTATTGAGCTCGATCGATTTAGTGATTTTCACGCTCTGTCTCAAGAGATTATTGAGTTAATCGTCAGAGTACGTGAGTCGGCATCAGATATTGAATTCGTAGTTGGGGAATCCGAGCAAGTTACTCGACAGTTAGGGGTAATTACCAATCAGGTTCAAGACGATCTTAAACAGTCTCGCATGGTACCTTTTGCTCAAATTGCCGATCGCTTGCCCAGAGCAGTCAGAGACTTAGCGATTAAAACTGGTAAAGAAGCGGATATTGACATCAGAGGACGTGAGACTTTAATCGATAAAGCTATTCTCGAACAACTTTACGATCCCATGACGCATTTGGTTAGTAACGCGATCGTGCATGGGCTAGAAGATCCGCAGACCCGAAGAAGCTTTGGTAAGCAAGCCAAAGGTCTGATTACGGTACGGGCGTATCATCAAGGGAATCAGACTATAATTTCAGTCGGTGATGATGGAGCGGGAATTGATATCGAAAAAGTAAAGCGCAGTGCAGTTACTAAGGGCGTTAGAACTCAAGAAGAAGTTAATCAGTTATCAGATGAAGAGGTGTTTGAACTACTGTTTGAGGCTGGATTTAGTACTAAAACCCAAGCTGATGAGTTTGCGGGTAGGGGTGTAGGTTTAGATGTTGTGACGACCGCTCTCAATGATATTAGAGGTACGGTTTTTACTGAATCTACTTTAAATAAAGGAACCAGTTTTACGATTAGGTTACCTCTGACATTAAGTATCTCCAAGGCGATGTTGTGCGTAAGTAATCGGACGAGAATTGCTTTTCCTGTAGATGGATTTGAGGATATGGTCGAAGCTCCACAAAATCAAATCTTTACAAACGAACAAGGGCAATCGTGCTTGACATGGCGCAATACAACTTTACCTTTTCAACCCTTATCTAACTTGCTGACCTACTCAAGACAAGTCACTCGTTCCAGTATCTATAACAAACAAGAAGATGATGTAATTTCGATCATTGTGTTGCGGAATGATACTGGATACTTGGCACTACAAGTCGATCAATTCATTGGCGAGAGTGAAATTGTAATTAAGCAACTAGAAGGTCCGATTCCAAAACCCGTGGGTATTGCTGGAGCTACTATTCTTGGAGATGGTCAGGTAATGGCGATCGCCAACGTCTTAGAATTATTTGATATTGCCAGTGGCAGATTGAAACCCTCTCAATTTGGTGCACCCGAAGTCCCACTACCTCAGTTAGACGAAGCTGCCGATCCAATCGTATTAATTGTGGATGACTCAATTACAGTTAGAGAGCTACTGTCATTAACCTTCAGTAAAGTGGGCTATAGAGTCGAGCAAGCAAAAGATGGTAAGGATGCGTGGGAAAAATTACGAGCAGGTATGCAATGTAATTTAATCTTCTGTGACATTGAAATGCCGAGAATGGACGGGTTAGAACTTCTTTCAAGGATTCAAAAAGACGAATTTTTATCTAAGATTCCGATCGCCATGTTAACGTCTCGAAGTTCAGATCGCCATCGTAACGCTGCAAGGGAACTGGGAGCAAAAGGATACTTCACCAAACCTTATTTAGAAGAAGAAGTAATTACTGGTTCCAAACGGTTGTTGCAAGGTGAATTATTAAACTACTAATTTAAACTAATAATTTAGTTAGTTAAGTTAATCTACCCAATCAAACAAATGATTTCTTTACAATTAGTTTCTAAGTGGTACGCAAAATTTCAAGTTTTGCATGACTGTACCACTGAGATTGCTAAAGGGGATGTGGTCGTAGTTTGCGGTCCTTCGGGTTCGGGTAAATCGACTTTAATCAAATGCGTTAACGGTTTAGAGGTATTTCAGCAAGGTAAAATCTTTGTTAATGGCATTTCCGTCAGCGATCCTAAAACTAACCTACCCAGATTGCGATCGCACGTAGGAATGGTATTTCAAAGTTTTGAGCTATTTCCTCACATTACAGTTTTAGATAATTTAACGATCGCGCCTCGGCAAGTTCTGAAAAAGAGTAAAGATCAGGCGATCGCTAAAGCCGAACAACTTTTAGAACAAGTAGGACTGCAATCCCAAGGAGACAAATTTCCGCGTCAACTTTCGGGCGGACAACAACAACGAGTAGCGATCGCGCGGGCTTTAGCTATGGAGCCAATTGTGATGCTGTTTGACGAACCTACTTCTGCGCTCGATCCTGAAATGGTAAATGAAGTTTTAGACGTGATGGTCGATCTGGCGGTAACGGGAATGACGATGATGGTTGTCAGTCATGAAATGGGCTTTGCTAAAAAAGTTGCAGATCGGGTAATCTTTATGGATCGCGGCAGTATAGTTGAAGATACAAGTAAAGAAGAGTTTTTTGATAGTCCTCGTTCGGACAGGGCGCAGTTATTTCTTTCTAAAATTCTTAAGAGTTAGATTTTTTAAGCCTTGTTAACCCATTCGGCGATCGCCACAGCCAAACTCTTAGCCAGTTTTTCCTGTTCTTTAGCGTTAATAATCCACTCAAACTCTTCAGGATGAATCATAAAGCCTAATTCTAACAATACCGATGGGGCAACAGTCGGACGCGCAAGTGCCAGATTATTCCAATAAACTCCATAGGACGAACGCTTGAGATCTTTAACTAAATAGTTATGGATAAATATGGCAAGATCGTGACTTTGGGCATGATACCAAAACGTACCAATCCCTTTAGTATTTTCCGCATCTCCACGATCGGGTAAGGCGTTGTAATGCAAACTAAGCGCGATCGCAGGCTCCATTTTCTCAATCATTTCCGCCCTTTGATTTGGATAAAGATCGTCATCACCATTACGGGTCATGATTACCTTTGCACCTTGCTTAATTAATTCTTTTTGTAAAAGCTTGCTCACAATCAAAGTTACATCTTTTTCGGGATAGCCTGTAGCTCCTCTCGAACCTAAGTCTTGCTTACTCCCATGCCCTGCATCTAGGAGAATCGTGAGATTTTTTAGAGAATTTTTACCAGTATTAGCTTGTTTATTGAGATCGGGCGGGTGTCGCAGCGATAAAACTAAATTTGCCCCTTCATATCGATATTTATAACCCCATTGTTGGCTAGATTTAAGATTAATCGTGTACTCGACTTTGTTGGGATCTTTTTGTTGCCAATCAATGCGGCTGATAATTGGATCGTCATTAACTAAATTTGTATCGGTTTGAGCCGTGACATTGTGTAAAGTTAGGGTAAAAGTGCGATCGCCTTGACTGATGCTGAGTGGGACGGGGACTTGCAAAGGGATTACTAATTCCGTCCATCCTCGAATTTTTTGAGTTTTGAAACTACGCACAATAGAGGTGGGCACCGAATTAGAGCTATTAATCTGTAAGGATTTCGCCTCGATCCAACCCCCATAGCTGAGTCTGACCCAATCACCTGCTTTAGCTGTAATTCGATCTACAGTTCCTTTGGGCAGTGGCGTAAGTCGAGAAAAGTCCGATCCCGCTCCTGTACGGGCAATACCAGATTCTACAATTACTTTAGCAAGCTCAATTTTTTGAGGAGAAGTAATGGTCACATTACCGTTAGCTTTTTGGGAAATACTGCGATCGCCCAGAGCAACTATATATTCGGGCTGACCTAACTCTCCAGATTCAGAAAACTTGGTACATCCCCGATACGAACCTTTAGAACTGGAATAGGGTGAGTTATTGCCAGTGAGAATTGCCGAATTAAGTGGTAGCTGGAATTGATTATTTACAGACAGAGGAATAGTTAAATTGCCTAACTTAACTATGACTAAAGCATTTGGAGTAGCGATCGCCTCAAAGCAAACATCTTCTGCGGGTGGTCGGGAGACATTAACGGTAGGAATTAATGATTGATTGATAAATCCCAAATTTTCGGGCGGCTGGGTAGGACTTAATCGGTTAATAACTAGATTGAGATTCTGGCTTTTATTCTGGCTTTTAGACTGGTTATTATATGAGAGCTTAAAATTATTAATCCCTAACTCTAGGGGGAAAGTAGGAGCAAAATGTCCAAACTTTGAACGCTTAATTGGATTCCCATTTACAAAAACATCCCCAGAAGTAGGTGCCGTACCAATCAAAAATATGCGATCGCTTTCGGTTTGATGTTTAGATGAAGGATAGGCAACGTAGAGTTTTTGAGAATTATTTGGAGAATTTTGAGAAGTAGTTGGAAATATAAATAAAGCTGAAGCGATCGCCGCTAAAAAAGTTAAAGAGAAAACTAATGCGATATTCTTTAAATTTTTACTTAATCCCAATTTTTTACTCAAGTCTAATTTTTGAATTTTATCTCTGACTTAATCTATTACCAAGCGCGATCTACCAAGCGTCATCACTATTATTACTCTTATCCCAAACCTCTAAATCTAGCTCCTCCAAATACACTAAAGCACTTTGGATTTGATGGCTCGTACCTTCTAGCTCTAAATTAAACCAGCCATCTTCTTTGGCATTTTCTCCTAAGATTGCCGCAATAATATTTACGGTCACACCATGTTCGGAGACTAGACGAGAAATGATTGGCTCTTTGTGATAGTTTTGCGGAACCCGCATTGTGATTTGAGTTTTACTTAACTCGTCAGAATCTGGCTCAGATAACTCAGAATCTGGCTTAAAATTCATTGGTCGATTGTCGTTTGTGTCGATCATCCTAGACCTCAATTAAAATTTAGTTTTTATCGTCAGTCTTAGAGACATCAGACTTAGAGATATCAGAGGGTGGCTCAGATTCAGCGTTAAGTTCGCGCTTAAAACCTCGAATGGTCTGACCGACTGCTTTACCGAGTTCGGGTATGCGCTTTGAACCAAATACGGCGATTCCAACTACGGAGATGATAATCATTTCAGGTATGCCAAGACCAAACATATAGCTAATTAATTTTTATTTTATTTTATTTTTCTACATATCTAGGT
>CAZLKI010000165.1:0-1006 GCA_964560035.1 uncultured Synechococcus sp. | reverse complement strand
TATCTAGGTTAAACCATGTTAGAGCTATTTTAGAAAATAAGAGCTACTTTAGCAAACAAGATTTGGCAATTTTAGAGATTACATCTAAAAAAGCGATCGCCAAATGGATAAAATGTAATTGTCACTTAACTTCATGGGGCTGAATTACACCATACCCTCCATGACTGCGCTCGTAGACAACATTAATTTCCCCAGTTTCGAGACTACGAAATACAAAAAAATCATGATCGATCATTTCCAAATTTTCTACGGCTTGATCGATAGACATGGGCGGCATGGTGAAATATTTATTGCGGATTATTTGAGCGGGTAACTCGGGTATACGATTTCGATCGGGTAAAGGAATAGGAGGTTGTTCTATAACACCAAGGGCAGTTTTGGGAGTAGCTTTATCGGCTCGACGTTCTTTGAATTTGCGTAATTTGCGGGCAATTTTATCAGCCACAAGATCGATACTGGCATAAAGGCTTTCGCTACGCTCTTCCGCCCGAATTACCGCACCGTTGGCATAAATAGTTACCTCTGCCGATTGGCTGGAGATAATCCGAGGATTTCTAGCAACAGAGAGGTTTACATCTACCTCAGTTGTAATTGACTTAAAATGATTTACGGCTTTATCAATCTTTTGATCGACATATTCACGGATTGCTTCAGTAATTTCAATATTTTTTCCTTGAATTACGATTTTCATACCGTTCCCTCGCTTTTTTAGCAGATTTTGTGTGACAAATTTTTATAGATACTAGATAAATACTAGAGATGTAAAGATACCAATTAGCGATCGCCTAATTAACCCAATTAATTTTGAGTCTATTAATAAATTTATTAAAAATAGCTGTTTGATTTAATGAAAATAAAAAAATTAATTAGATCGAGTAGTTAATATAACTAATTCTTAAACATAAGATAACATTTTGATTACCTAAGTTCTTCATTTAATAAACTGTTCTTAATATTTTTTATATTCTTTAATTTATCTGTTTTTTTACCCATTCTCTAAAAAAGC
>CAZLKI010000164.1:5043-6859 GCA_964560035.1 uncultured Synechococcus sp. | reverse complement strand
AGATAAAACCATTGGTTAATACTGCGAGCTTTGAAAAAAAAAAGAAGACCGCAGTATTAACTAGAGAAAAATTGTGTTTCTTTTTTTTTAATTTTTCTTTTTTAGAAATCTATTAAATCTATCATTCCACCTCTATTCTATTCAATTCTCTTATTTCTTTGCGCAAGTTATCAGCTCTAGACTGTAGATTTCGGACTTCTTCCTGCCTCGTGGCAATGTCAATCCTCACAGACTCTGTGGCCACACCAGCAATATCAGTGCCTGTAGTAACTTCACTAGCCGCAACAGCCTTTTGACTGCTAGCCTTGGTAGTCACTCGACGCTCAGTAAATCCAGCGTTCTTTAATCCTTTCGCTGCCTCCACGATTGCCTTCGTAGTGCTTCCTGGATCAGTACCAGCCGTTTCTGCAATACTTTTAAGCTTAGCCTCCACTGTGCTTAGCTCAGTTTGGAGACCTGTTATCTCTTGTTTGTATGGTGCTTCAACTGCCTGTGCCATTTGCTACTTCCTCAAAAAATGCCTGATCCAGTTCTCCGGATTCAACCATTTTATCTAATGTTAAAAGTAATTTAATAGTCTCTTCTGGAGGCATCCCATTGGCTTGAGATTTCTCTACTAATAGGCCTAAAGCCATATTACTAATCTTATTGCGCGAGACCACAAACAATTCTTTAATTTTCAGTTTCACACTCTCATCGCCCTTAACTAAACTGATTAGCTTAGCTAACGGATCTTCCTCAGCGGCAGGAATAGCTTGTACTGGAACTCCAACTACTGGCGCAATTGGCTGCTGACCAATATTCTGGCCTTGCGTATATAAGGTAGCCTCCACTGGTCGTTGTGCGACTTGCTCTGAAACAAATTGTTGAAGCGTGGCTGGATCCATTGTGCGAATTTAGTTGATACTATTAATGTACAATAAATACAGCTGAATGGGAACCAGATATAATTTGAGAATTAGCCTCAATTCGATCTCAATACCCACTAATTCGCCAACTTACCTAGAATAACCGCGGGTGTAGCATCGCCTTTACTTGACCTTAGATCTTGCGCTATTTGTTGAGATTTCAGCATATCTTGATAAGGCTGCTGCGCCCTTTGAAGACCATCAGCATCGATCTGGTTATTCTCTTGCAATTGATCCAATAAATCACGCATTACCTCTTCTACTGCCTCGTTCGTATATTTAATGAGGTCCTCTTTGCTGAATTGCGCAAAAGTATTATTTCCTAGTTTTAAAATGTCATCCCCATTGTTGAAATGCTCCAACTTCTGATCAAACTCATTTTTTAACTGCGGGTATTTGCCAGTAGCGAAAGTCTTGTCCAATGCAATCTCCACAAATCTTCCTACAAAACTAGCGAGTAATTCAGTCTTCTGTTCCTCCGTGATATTCTTCGCGGAATTCAGAATTGCAATGATAAGAGTGAAAAGTTCTTGCACGGCTGCTGTTGTTGATAAATTTACATAGTTCAAGGCGGAAGCACTCTGTACTTACTTAATCGCACTTATTTAATATGTCAATTTATTGCCGAGCAACAAGACCCAATAATCCAGGCAAGACGCTATGTAATAATGTTTGCATACCCACAATGCCAAGCCCGCCAATGCCAGTACCTAACATTAACGTTTTCAATGTTTTGCCTAACTTCCCTTGTGGTTCTACTCTATTATGCTCTGATACTTTAGATTCATTAGAGTACCGCTCTTGCGGGGGAACTAAATCTTCTGTCATATTGTTATTCTATTCAAGTAATCATTTGCAATAGTTCGGCCTAGTTTACTGCTATAATCACACTAACTTACCCTGCCCCA
>CAZLKI010000164.1:0-4943 GCA_964560035.1 uncultured Synechococcus sp. | reverse complement strand
TTGCAATAGTTCGGCCTAGTTTACTGCTATAATCACACTAACTTACCCTGCCCCATACCTAAATTTGCTAATGCTAACATGGCCGATACTACCAATTTAACTGGTGTAACTAATGTAACCGCTCCTCAAGCAACTAAAACTCGGGTGCGTTTTGGGAATATTTTCACCATGTCAGGACCAGCGTTTATCATTGTGGCGGCGCTGTTGTGGTCATTGGACGCAGTGATTAGGGCCGATCTTCGCACCATTCCGCCGGTATTCTTGGTGACTCTGGAACACGCCTTTGGATTGTTATTCCTGTTGCCATGGTTGCTCAAATTGTTTCAAAGCTGGCCTAAGATTTCCACTGCAGCAAAAGTTTCTTTGATCGTGACTTCGGTCATCAGCGGAGTACTGGGGACCGCGTTTTATACTGCGGCCCTGGGTCAGGTGCAGTTTGTACCCTTCTCTGTCGTAGTGCTAATGCAACAATTACAACCTATTGTCGTAGTGATATTTTCGGCAATCCTCTTGCGTGAGAAGATCACCGCCAGATTTGCCGTTTTAGCGGTATTCGCTTTGCTCGGTGCTTACTTGATCAATTTCCCAGAACTGCTGCCTAACCTAACTACACGTCCAGGCCAGATTCAGTTGTTAGCAGCAGGTTTAGCTCTGCTCGCAGCCATTGCTTGGGGCACAGGCACGATATTTAGCAAATTTGCGCTGAAAGAAATTGACTTCAAAGCAGCCACCGCCGGCAGATTCTTCATTACTGTAATTGTAGGCGGCGTGCTCAGCGTCCTCTTACAACAGGTCATTCCCTTAAATAACATCTCTGGGACCCAATTGGCACAATTACTATTAATCGTGTTGACCAGCGGTATGGTAGCGCTGCTGATTTACTACCGAGGCCTGAAGCACACTGAGGCCAAAGTCTCTACCTTCGCCGAGCTGGTGTGGCCATTGTCGGCATTTTTCATTGATATTGCGCGCGGTTTTGCTTTCACGCCTAGCCAGTTGCTCGGCACCGTGATTTTACTGGTCTGCATTGTGCGCATCTCGCGCATGAACCGCGAGCGCTAATGCGAATGTTGATGTCAATTCTGCTGACAATGCTAAAATTTACCCATGAGCAATTTCAGTAATTTCAGTAATCGCATATTTTCTGGCACGGTCGTGCATGGAGCCAAGGAAGGACGGAAGTTAGGATTTCCCACTTTGAATATGAGCTTAGCTGGGGAAAATGCTGAGTTTGAGAAGGACTTTCGTGCAGGTGTCTACACAGTAATTTGTGAGCTACATAGCTTCAATATCGAGCATAATAATTATACAGAACCACGTAAACACCTGAGTCGGGGTTATGCAAGGTCACATACAAATCTTCTAGATGATCAACTAAATTCATCAACTTTTGCCAACACTCCCCTATATGCTGGGCTTTTGCATTACGGACCACGGTCTACTTTTGGCGAAACTAAGATGCAATGGGAGATTTATTTACTGCAATTTGACGCCGAGGTTTACGATTATCAGGTCAGTTTCATCGTCCTAGAAAAGCTCCGCGACTCAGTGAAATTCAGTTCCCTAGATGAGCTAATCACGCAGATGAAACTGGACAAGAGGCAAGGCGAAGCGGAATTATTGGTTTAAAATCGTTATTTACTAGATTGGTTGATAATTGCTCCTGCCGATTCTATATCATCTTTTGCCACTAACTCCACAAATCTAGCCTTTTCCTCTTCAGAAAGCTTTTCCCAATTAGTAAATGTCTCTCTACTCTTTTGAAAACCCTTGATAAGACCTGGCACCATTTGCTGAAGTAGATTCTCGTGTTGTTCAGCTAAAGTTGTATCTGTCTTCTCTCTAAAGATCACAGCCACCCTAATAGATAATTCAGTTGCGTCTATCTTCCCTTCGTTAAGTTGATTATCAAGTGACTCCAGATCATTTAAAGGAATGAATTTCTCAATTAAATTACCAATTCCTAGTTGAGCAATCTCGACAATAATTGTCTGCAACAACAATTTATCCTCTGGGCTGAAATCATAGTCTTGAAAATATTTTTCTAATTCTTGCTGATACTGGCCCTGGGGAGATTGACCGGGGGAAACTGGCCGATTGTTATTTTCAGATTGCATCTCCTTAGACAAGCCACTCCAGCTAGATTGACTATCCTGTAGGCCTTGTTCAAAAGCAGATGTTATTTCCTGGGCTTTATCATCAGTTATTTCCTGGGCTTTATCATCAGTTATAGCTAGAGCACCATCAAATTGTGCATTAATTGCACCTGAGTTATTCGAATTTTTGCTGTCGTCCATGGTTTAAATTACTTAAGTAAATATAAATTTTAAATTCCGAGAATTCGTCTAGCTGATCTAACAAGCCTTTTGCCGGTTCGGTAGCTTAGGTATCCGACAACTCCCGCAACTGCAATAGGCGCGGGGCTGGTACTAATAACTCTAACTAAATCTGGGGGAGCACCAAAGCCGAATTGTAAACTAGGGAATAAGGGGATACCCACGCTAATCGCATTAGCTTGTTCATCTACCCTGAGGCCTAGTATACCAAAGTTGTATGTATCTGTGAGTCCAAGCGTCGTTACTCCTAAGTTGCCAAAACCGACTGGTGGCAGTGATGGTGTAGTCACTGCTGCAGTATTACCTGCGGTTATTCCTGAGGCTGCAACAGCCCCACTACCACCTGTCATTCTCTCATTAACTTGCTCTTCCCAGAAATTGTGGATTTCATTCTGCAAGCCATTGTTTACTGGATTATGATTTTCATCAAAATACTCAGGGATGTAACCGCCACCATTTATACGAAATAACGACAAAGCGGTAGATTTTACACCCCCTGCATTTGTCAATGGCACTCCCCCATTCCAGTCAGTATTTCCTGCTACTTCCGCTAAAGCAGTGACAATCTCTGCATCCGACATACTCTGAATAGCTGGGGGTACATGCAGACCCTCATAGTTACCTAATCTAACTCCACTTATTACTCGATCTACCTCAGTTCTCGCATCCCCATTAGTAAAAATATTGTCTATTTGATCCGCACGATCATTCTGGGACTGATTAAATCTAGTAGTTCCTGGATGCTCCGCACTCAAATAACCTGAGGTATCCGGGTCATCTGCCACTTTCACATAAGACGAGCTACCTGCACTATTTCCAGGCGCAGGAGTTGTTCCTGCAGTGGCTACTGGTGTGGTAGCCGCAGCTCCTCCGGCCATTGTGTCCCAGAAATAACGAATACTTGCATTTGTGGAGTTCGCATCCATAAAGTCAGGGACACCATCAAGATCTGAGTCAGGGAATAAAGGCCCACTCATGCCCCCAATTACTGGCAGGGAAATAACGGGTAAAGTTATATTCGGTAAAGTTATATTCGGTAAATTTAGGCCAGCAAATGTGGTGCTAATAGTGTTACCTAAATTATTCATGAAGGCTGTAGCTAATCCTCCAGCCTGAGTCACTATCTCGTTTACTACTGTTGTCCCACCTTCTATAACCCTTTGAGGTGCGAAGGCATGAATCCTGTCTTGCACTGCTGTGCCAGTATTCAGATCCACAAATATATTCTGGCGTAAACCACCTTCAGGTCCATTCACCAAGCCATTAGCAACATCAATATCATTAATTACTTTCTGTAAGAATCCGCCGTTCACAGTGTTAACCAGAGCTGCAATCCTAGCTGATTGAGTAGCTATCTCATTGAATTCAACTCTCATTCTACGTCTCTGCTCTGCTTCTAATGGAGTTTGAGAAAGCTGGTCAGCGTATAGCCTATTACCAACCATAGGGATGAATCCTTTGATCAATAATGGAACACCAAATTGATAGACTGCATATCTTATCAATTCTGGTGGAGCTGCAGTTACATAATTAGCTAATGTATCTGATGCTGCAGTTGAAACCATCATTCCAGCAATAAATATTGCTGGTACACTTGCTAGTGCGGCCACCTTAGCCCACCTATCTTCTGTAGAGCGCAGTACCTTTATATAATTTGCACCAATGCTAACTGCATTAATAGTCAATTCTGTAGCGCCTAAGGTGTATATACCTACTCCTGTTCGTGCAAGCATCCCGGCTGTGCGCATAAAGGCATAACCTGTATTACCTAATGCGGATCCAATGCTATCTGATTGTCTACGATTCTCTCGAATTTGATAGTCTTGAATAATCTTCGCTGTTTCTTTCGCTGCGTAACGTAAAGATAGACCTACTCCAGGAAGTAAGATAGTTGGTGCTGCTTCGAAGATAACCCTACCAATCCTGTGAGCCAAATTTCTATGTCTGTAGACATCAACGCTCTCCGTTCTCCCAGTAGTAGCATTAACAGTTGAACGCCTATCTGCCAAGTAGTCGATGATACTTGCAACCCTACTTGGTGGCGCTGCTGCTGGTGCGACTGGTGGTACTGCCGGTGGTGGTGCTACTACTACTGGCGCTGCTGCTGGTGCGACTACTACTGGCGCTGCTGCTGGTGCGACTGGTGGTACTGCCGGTGGTGGTGCTGCTGCGACTGGAATGGTTGTGGTAGTTTCTTCGAAACTATATAATGCTCTCCGTAAACTAGTTACATCTATTTCATCACCTGCCAATTCAGCAATTATTTGCCTAACGACAACTTGTACTACTGGTGTCACATGCTCCTCCAAATATTTTCTAACTACAGGTTGTAATCCCGCTTCATTGTAGTGTCTAGCGATTGCTTCTAGAGCTTGAGGTAGTTTTTTTTCTAAATTAGTTACTCTAGCTGCGTTATTGCCATCCGCAATATATTCAGCAATTCCCTGTATTACAGCTTCACCAGGATTTGGATTTGGATTTGGATTTGGATTTGGATTTGGATTTGGATTTATTTGCTCAAAATAAGGAATCGCCAAATTAGCCGCATTATGACCACCTAAATCTCTTGCTGCCGCTGCGATTTGGGCAAATACATATTGCCTGGCA
>CAZLKI010000163.1:535-6910 GCA_964560035.1 uncultured Synechococcus sp. | reverse complement strand
CAGCATCCTCAATTAATTACAGGATATCGCTTACTTTATCGCGGACTCACCTATAAAAATCTTGGCGATCCGATCGCCGCCCAAAAACTTCTCAATCAAGCGATCGCCCACGCAAATGAAAATAACTATACTCAAGTTAGGGCAAATGCTCTGAGTGGATTAGCGAAAATTTATCGCAGTCAACAGGATTTCACCAAAGCGATCGCTCACCATCTTCAGGCGATAGAGCTATTAGAGCAAATTGGGACTAAATGTAACCTAGCAGAATCGTATTTCTAGTTTGGTTTAACTTTACATTGTACAGGGGATATAGAAGGCAAATTAAACTTCGATCGCGCGATCCAATTATTTACAGAGATATCGGCTCCCAAACAAGTGGAGAAAGCGAAAACTGCCAGATTAATAATCGTAAAAAGTCAATTAAGTGATTCATAATTAGAAGTAATTAGTATTTAGAAGTAATTAGTATTCAGGGCGATCGTATGGAAACACCATCAAATAAGCAGGTAAACCTAGCAAATAACCAAGATTCACAATCATGGGATCTGAAGCGATTTATTAAAACGCTTACCTACTTTAAGGTGATTCCCATCTTGAGCGATAGTAATTGGTTTCAGACACTGATGGGTAATCCAATCGACCGACCGATTAGTAAGCCGATTAGTAATAATTGGGACGGAGCGATCGCTAATCGTATTGAGATAGATACTAAAACCACAATAGAGACCAGCACAGAGACAAAAATAGAGACAAATACATTGGCACAAAATCTTACATTATTTAACTTTCGAGAACTGAACTCCCAAGATATCCAAATTGCTCAAAATGCTTGGGGTGCTGTTGATGATGTGGTTATGGGTGGGGTCAGCCAGAGTAACATTAGTATTACAGACAGCGGCGCAATATTTTCGGGAATCGTATCTACCGCTAATTCTGGTGGTTTTGCTTCAGTTCGCACTCGTAACTTTGAGCCACCTCTCAATTTATCTCAATATGCTGGCATCGAACTTCGGATTAAAGGCGATGGACAACGCTACAAATTTTTACTCCGCACCGAATCTAAGTGGGATGGAGTTGGGTTTAGTTCGTCTATTGATACCGAAGCCGAACGATCGATAACTATCCGCATTCCCTTCAGTCAATTTATAGCTGGATTTCGCTCAAAATCTATTGCTGGAGCATCTCTAAATTCCGCCCAAATCTATGCCTTTCAATTGATGCTCAGTAAATTTGAATATGACGGCGACCTAAATCCAAAATTTAAAACAGGAAATTTTCAGATGCAAATCGAATCTATTAATGCCTACATTAATTAATATCTTCTCTAAACATATGATATTGACTCCACAAAAAAATACACAACTATACGATCGCGATTTTCAGGAGTGGATAGAAGTCACGGCGAATTTATTGCGATCGCAGAAATTTTCAGAACTTGATTTAGAAAATCTTATTGAAGAAATTGAATGTATGGGAAAAAGCGAAAAGAATGCCCTAGATAGTAATTTGAGAATTCTATTAAGGCATTTACTCAAGTATAAATATCAGCCCCATAAAATTTCTAACAGTTGGAAATACACAATTCGAGAGCATCGTTTACAAATCATTAAATCTCTAAAATCTAGCCCCAGTCTGAAAGTTTACTTTTTAGAAGTATTTACTGAATGTTACGAAAATGCCAGAGAATTGGCGGCGGATGAAACTGGATTACCAATTCTTACCTTTCCAGAATCTTCTCCGTTTACTCCCGAACAGACTATAGATGTTAACTTTCTCCCTTAAAATGCCTTACTTCCAAAATTTAAAAGTGTATGATAAATAGTCTGAGAAAAAAGCTTGAGCATTCCGAAAACTATGATGGCTAGCTTTTACTCTGACTTTAAGAAAATCAAAGATTCCCAAAATACAACGAACATCGTCATACTTTGGTTCAGGTGGATCTCGAAGAAACTACTCAATTAATTTGCTAAGTTTAGTCATTGATTTATCCCAAAGTAAGCAAATTAAATATGTCTTCCACCGTAACTTGCCAATCACTTAATATATCTAAAACTGGCAAAATATCTGTGCCTCTTTTAGACTCAGGTAAGCGATCGCCTTCAAACACCATGACTAGATCTTGACTGGGTGAAATTAGCCAGCCTAGTTGGGAACCGTTAGTGATTGATAAAGTAATTTTAGTCATCACTCGTAAAGCTGACTGATCTGGGGAAAGAATCTCGATAATCCAATCTGGGGGGATAAGTACGCGATTTACAACTCGTTTATTTGCTTCAAAGGTGATATTTTTCCAACGCATTACCGCAATATCAGGAACTATGGATATATCTTTAAAGCTACAGCGTAATTCTGGAAAAGCGTATGCTATTTTTTTCTTCTTACCAATTTGATTGATTGCGGTTACGATTTCTGATTGAAGAGTGCTGTGTTGTCCTTGGGGCATGGGCTTTTGATAAATTTGACCTTCAATATATTCAGTTGCGGGTTTAGTTTCTGGTAATGCCAAAAACTCTTCCATGGATAGGATGTCTTTTGTTAGGGCGATCGTCATAATTAAATCTCCAGATCGATATCGTTAGGAAAATTTGGGTTGAGAATTTGATCTAATTTGTAAGGGCAATCCGATAGCAGAGCATTTTTCTCGATTGGGGTTTCAATCAGTACTAAATCTAATCCCAACCGAAAAGCCTTTGCTAGTGCTATGTCCAAGTATGATGTTAGGCTAGGATTTTCTTCTAACATATCTTGAACTTCACGTCTCTGCAATTGAATCTTTACTTGCCAACTTCGAGTGAGTTTTTCTGGTTGATATTCCCATTTTAAGATATGTCCTATTAATATACCCAAACGATTTCTGAGTTCCTATTGTTGCTGCTTACCCAAAGATAAAATCTCCTCAGCTAAATTAATCAAATCCAATCGATCGAACTTACCCAAAGATAGAATTTGAAATTGCTCAACCGTCCATTGATAAAAATCAGTCTCGTATAAATTTTTATCCATACTTTTCTGCTTTGCTACTTGAATAAACCCATTGAACAAATTATCCGTACTTCCCACTCTTCTGCTTCCTCTACTGTGGGGATTCCCGTCTGTTTAGCTAAAAAGTATGACTTTACCAAAAAGTTAAACTTAATGGCTAGACAGTCAAGTGCAGAAAGGGCATGGTTTGGGATTAAACGATGTTTGATAATTATAAAAAGCAAGGATCGGGCAAAAAAGGTTATCCCAAGTTCAAAAAGCAGCATCGTTGAGTTGAACCTAAGACTGACAATTGAGAATTTACAAAAGTATTTGGCGATATAAGAAAATTTGCCTCATAGTTAAACGCTCTACAATATGTAGTTGTGAGATAAAACCCTTCGAGTAAAAAAGGGTAGCGATCGCCAAATCTACTACTTTAATCTAAGAATATCGGCAGTGACAGCGAGGCTTTCTTCGTATAAAACTTCTCTACCCCAGCGTTGCAGTTGTTGGCTCAAGAGCACATTGGCACTTTGGTCGGATAACGGGCTAACTTGATAGGTACGGCTACTATGCGCTCCCGCCTCCATCCGCATACAACCCATAGACTCCGAACAAAATACATTAGAGGTGTCTGCAGCAGGATCGGTGGAGGTTAGCTTTAATCCCATTAAATCTCCAATGATATAACCAGCATCGCCTACAGGAATTGCCGCCAATTCGGCTTCTACTTCTAAGTTATCCCTACCGACAAATATCACGCGCTGAATATCATAGTCTCCCCCTTCTTTAATTGAGGATTTGGGCTTCCATTCCAAACGGCTGGCTAACCAACCCAAAAACATCAAAGCTTGAGTTCTATTACCTTTTTCATAATCAATCGTCACGCGGTCTACTTTCCACGCTCCCGCACGGCGATCGGGAGAATCAAAAGCTTGGGCAGTAAGTTCTTGCCACGGTGCCAATCTGCGCCAATTTAAGTCGGCGACTTGGGCATCATTACTGATTAATTCCTGCATTTTTAGTAAATCTGCTTCAGACTCCTTAAAAAATGCCGAATCAAAAATCATGCGATCGCTCAGATTAGTCAAACGCTCAAACATCTTGGTATAAGGGGCAGGACTATCTTTCCACCACACAAAAGTAGGCAAATCCGAAATCACCAAACCTGTAAGCAGCGCATGAATCCGACTAAATGATTCTTTAGTTCCACGCAAAGTAATATATTCGCCACAAACAAGAGAACTAGAACTTTTATTAATAGGACAGTAAGCCGCAACTTGAGCCGTAATTCCCTCATCTTCACCTGAAATTGGGCACAGATCGATCACGCGACATGGGGTTTGATTGGCGATCGTATCAATGGAAACCAATCTTTCCCCAGCTTCATTTTCGGGCTCGTACACTAACAGATTAAAAGTTGTGGCTCTAGCGGCAGCATTTTCACCGTAAGTCTGCCAAATTTTACTAAGTTCCAACTCAACTTGCGAGAGCGATACGTCTTTAGGGGCTTGTAACGATAAAACCGATCCTGATTGCATAAAACTTCCTCTTAGTGAAATTAAATTGTGAAATTAAATTCTTACGAAATTAAGGCAGTGAACTCGATCTAAAGATCTGATCAAAGAATTACTCGAACTGAACTACTACAATCTTCGCCATTGGCGACCGTCACGATTGAGCATAATGTCGGCTTCGGCTGGACCCCAAGAACCTGCTTGATATTGGGGAATTAAGATTGGATTGCTAGGTCGATCCCAGACAGAAAGGGCTGGAGTTACGACTTTCCATGCTGCTTCCACTTCATCCCCACGGGTAAATAGAGTTTGATCGCCTAGCATACAGTCTAGCAATAGTCGCTCGTAAGAGTCAGAGCCTTCTACTCCAAAGGTTTTGCCATAGCCAAAATCCATATCTACAGAACGCGATCGCAGGTCGGCACCGGGCATTTTTGCTTCAAATCTCAAGGCAATACCTTCATTGGGCTGAATCCGCAGTGCCAAGACGTTAGGACTTACCTGTTTGGCGGCAGACTGGAATAGGGTTAGAGGCACATTCCGAAATTGAATGGAAATTTCACTAACTTTTTTAGGCATTCTCTTACCTGTCCGCAGATAAAAGGGCACACCCTGCCACCGCCAGTTATCCACAAAAAACTTCATTGCCACATAGGTCGGAACCGTTGATTCTGGATTGACATTGGGTTCAGTTCTATAGCCCGTGACAGGTTTGCCTTTAATTGCCCCCGCTCCATACTGCGCTCGAATGCTAGAAAAAGTAAGATCGCGAGTATCGGATAAATGGGTGGATTGAATTACTTTTACCTTCTCATTGCGTAAAGAGTCGGCATCCATCGTATTAGGAGGCTCCATTGCCGTCAAGCAAAATAACTGCATCAAATGATTTTGTAGCATATCGCGTAATGCCCCAGAGCTTTCATAATAGCCCGCACGATCCTCTACGCCTACGGTTTCAGCAACAGTAATTTGAATGTGATCGACAAATTGGCGATTCCATAGCGGCTCAAAAATAGCATTAGCAAATCGTAAAACTAGCAAATTTTGGACGGTTTCTTTACCCAAGTAATGATCGATTCTATAAACCTGACTCTCACTGCACACTCTTTGCACGACTTGATTTAATTCTTGGCAGGACGATAAGTCGCGACCAAAAGGCTTTTCAATTACCAATCTGGTTTTGATCGGGTCTTCGATCATGCCTGCTTTGCCTAATTGATTGATCGCTTCGGGGAAAAACTTGGGTGCTACAGCAAGATAAAAAACTCGGTTGCCTCTAGTACCGCGCATTTGGTCGATTTCGGTAAGCAAAGTATCGAGCTTTTGATAATCATCGGGGTTATCCATATCTGCCGAGCAATAAAATAGCCCTTGGGCAAAGTTTTCCCAGATCGCTTCAGCACTAATGCCATCCGAAAATTGTTCTATGCCATCCCGCATTTGTTGGCGGAAATAATCATGACTCCAATCGCGCCTTGCCACTCCGACAATGGTTAACTCTGCGGGAAGACGGCGCTGCTGTTTTAAATGATAGATCGCTGGAACCAGTTTACGCGCAGTTAAATCACCTGATGCCCCAAATATCACTAATACTAAAGGCTCTGGGGTTCTTTCTTGTTGTAATCCTACACGTAAAGGATTTTCGAGTAATTGCACCATAGGAACTGAGTCATTCATTGCTATATGACATTTGCATTGTAACTAAACAAGAGCGATCGCCTCAATTAAACCTTTTTTTCTTTAGGTTTTACTAATTTTGCTCATTCAGGGGCATAAATAAATCGCTCAGAGGCATAAATAAATCGCTCAGAGACATAGATAAATTACTGAGTGGCATAGATAAATTACTCAGAGGCATAAATAAATCGCCCAGTGGCATAAATAAGGTGAGTTT
>CAZLKI010000163.1:0-525 GCA_964560035.1 uncultured Synechococcus sp. | reverse complement strand
TTTTTCACTTGTATATGAATTACAAGGACTTTCTTATCCCAAACTTATGTTAGTTAATACAGCAAAAGCTGCTTGAGCCTTCTGTAAAGATTCCAGCCATTCGGTTTCGGCAATACTGTCAGCCACAATTCCCGCGCCTACTTGTCCCCACAGGCGATCGCCACATTTGAGCAAAGTCCGGATCAAAATATTTAAGTCTAAATTACCCCGACTATCGATGTAGCCACAGGAGCCATAAAAAAGACTGCGCCGCACGGGTTCGAGGTTTTCAATAATTTCCATACACCGTACCTTAGGGCAGCCCGTAATCGTACCACCCGGAAATACTGCCCGAATTAGATCGATATTTGTCAGACTTGGTTTGAGCGTACCAACTACATTACTAACTAGGTGCATAACGTGGCTGTAGTATTCGATCGCCAGTAGCTCATCTACTCTTACACTGCCCCAGTTGCAAACTCTGCCCAGATCGTTACGCTGCAAATCTACTAACATGATGTGTTCGGCTTGCTCTTTGGCAGATGC
>CAZLKI010000162.1:0-6913 GCA_964560035.1 uncultured Synechococcus sp. | reverse complement strand
TTATACCAAGCAATATGCGTACGAACCAATCCTGCAAGTTATTACTGAATATTACAAAGACGAATATCCTAGATCGGAATATCATAAATCTACATGATTGAGTTTCTATGACCAAGCCTAATATTCTTATAGTTGACGACACGCCCTTAAATCTCTCGCTATTAGTAGATATTTTGAGTAAAGATAATTATCAGGCGCGTCCCGTACCCAGTGGTAAGTTGGCGTTGATTGCCGTAAAAGTTATCGTTCCCGATTTAATTCTGCTTGATATCATGATGCCCGATATGGATGGATACGAAGTGTGTCAGGCATTAAAAGAAGATGAAACCACAAAAGATATTCCTGTAATTTTTATTAGTGCCATTGATGAAATATCTGACAAAATTAGGGCATTTGATGCAGGAGGCGTAGACTATATTGTCAAACCCATTCAGCCGCAAGAAGTATTGGCACGTGTTAAAACCCATTTAGAATTGCGATCGCTCCAAATTCAACTGCAACAAAGCAACCAAAATCTAATCAAATTAAACGAAGAGAAAAATATTTTTATGGGTATGGCGGCTCACGATCTGCGTAATCCCTTAGCTTCGATTGCAGCAATATCAGAATTACTATTATATGAAGATGGCTTAAACTCAGACCATAAAGAGTTAATTGGTGATATTAAATCTACAAGCGACTTTATGTTATCTCTACTCGAAGATCTATTGGATGTGTCGGCGATCGAGTCGGGGAAGCTAAATCTCCAGTTAGAGCCTGTAAATATCAAAAAATATCTAGAGCGAATTGTCTCCCGTTATCGATTAATCTCTAAGTCAAAAAATATTCAAATCGAACTGGAAATTGCAGATTCTATTCGGCTTATTAATATCGATCCCAATAAATTCGAGCAAATTTTAAGTAACTTAATTAGTAATGCCATTAAATTTTCATACGATTGCACCATAATTAAAGTCTCCGTAGCGCGCCAACAAGATCGAGTTTTGTTTATAATCCAAGACCGCGGTCAAGGTATTCCCGCATCGGAGCGCGAGAAATTGTTCAAGCCCTTCTCTTTAACCAGCGTAAAATCTACAGGCGGAGAGACTAGTACGGGATTGGGTCTGGCAATTACAGAAAGGTTAGTAGCAGCACATAATGGTGAGATTTTTATCGAAAGCGAAGTCGGAAAAGGATCGATTTTTACGGTATCTATTCCTGACAACATCTAACCTACAGCAAATTACGATCGAACGTGCCACAGGTAGAAAGACAGAAACCATAATGGGGGCTACGCCCTGCGACCCTTTTTGTGGCGAATTTGAAGTCAAAGTGCTTTAACAAACTCAGCATAAATAATTTAAAGATCTAGTTAAGATCTAATTAAAATCTGGGAATTTTCGGAAATTGTAGATGAGAAGTTTGAGTAGCTCCTTCTCCACAGGTACGGGGTGATGGTAGAACTTTAGTAGGATTGGCAAGATTTTTGCGATCGAATACTTCCCTTACCCACTGCATAGTTTCTAGGTCGGCATCACTAAACATTTCTGGCATATAGCATTTCTTGTCAGCCCCAATTCCATGCTCCCCTGAAATACTCCCGCCCACGCGCACGCACAGCTTGAGAATCTCACCACCGAGTAGTTCCACTTGCTCTAAAGCTCCCTTTTGAGAATTGTCATACAGAATTAATGGATGTAAGTTGCCATCGCCTGCGTGAAAGACATTTGCCACTTTATAGCCATATTTTTCTCCAAGAATCTCAATTTCTGCCAATACTTCAGGTAGCTTAGTTCGAGGAATTACCCCATCTTGAACGTAATAATCGGGACTGAGTTTTCCCATTGCGGCAAAAGCGGCTTTTCGACCTTTCCATAGTTTAAGTCGGAGATCGAGTTCGGTAGCGGTCGTTATGTTTCTAGCTCCATTGTGGCGGGCGATCGCTTCCACTTTTTGCGAACATTCTGCTACTTCCACATTCAATCCATCTAGCTCTATCAATAAAATCACTACGGCATCGCGAGGATAGCACCCAGAGGCAACGGTATCTTCCACGGCATTGATGCTCATGTTATCCATCATTTCCATGCCCGCAGGAATGATCCCCGCACTGATGATATCGGAAACCGTACTGGCGGCGGCATCGACACTCTCAAAATCCGCTAATAAGACATGCACGGCTTCAGGAGTTTTAAGAATTTTCAAAGTGATTTCAGTCGTAATCCCTAAAGTTCCTTCGGAACCGACAAATAAACCAGTCAGATCGTAGCCCGGCATTTCAGGAATTTTGCCACCAATATCAACAATTGCACCATCGGGTAAAACTACTTTTAAACCTAAAACATGATTAGTGGTTACGCCATACTTCAGACAATGCACGCCACCTGAGTTTTCGGCAATATTGCCACCAATAGAACAGATAATTTGACTGGAAGGATCTGGAGCATAATAAAATCCCGCACCACTAACGGCTTGAGTCACCCAATTATTAATTACGCCCGGCTGGACTTTGACGCGCTGATTGGCTAAATCCACTTCTAAAATTTGCTTCATCAAGGCGGTAACGATCAGCACGCAATTTTCAATCGGTAATGCTCCGCCAGACAAGCCCGTACCCGCACCTCTAGCCACAAATGGAATCGAGTAGCGATCGCACACCTTTAACACATCCGATACCTCTTGAGTCGATCTGGGCAAGACTACCAAGGCGGGCTGTTGTTTGTAGCTAGTTAGACCATCACATTCGTAGGCAATTAAATCTTCACGCGTCCGAACTACGTTCCTTTTACCTAAAATTACTTCAAATTCTTTGATAATTGGCTGCCAATTAATTGCTTGAGGTTTAGAAATAGTAAGCATTTTTTTGAATCATTAAAATATTAGTTTAGGATTTTAGGAGGATTTTAGGAGGATGTTAGATAAAACTCGGAGATTCTTGGAGAGAGTGCAGTCGGTGATAAATTCCATGCTTCTCTAGAAGTTCTTGATGGTTTCCTACTTCAGCAATCCTGCCTTGGTCTAATACCACAATTTTATCAGCTTCCCGCACGGTACTGAGCCTGTGCGCAATAATAATCATCGTTCTTGTGCCTTGTAGCTGCCGCATTGCCAACTGAATCGCTCGTTCGGACTCGTAATCTAAACTTGAAGTTGCTTCATCAAAAATCAAGACATCTGGCTCCACTAATAATGCCCTAGCAATTCCTAAACGCTGTCTTTGTCCGCCCGAAAGCCTTACGCCTCTCTCGCCAACTATTGTATTATAGCCTTGGGGCAAAATGCGAATAAATTCATCCACTTTGGCAATCCGACAAGCTTCTTCCACTTGATTCTGAGTGGCTTTGTGATTACCATAGATTAAGTTGTCATAGAGGCTGCCATTAAAAACATCCACTTCTTGATGCACGATCGCCAGTCGTTTGCGATAACCCGAAATATTCAAATCTCGAATATCTTCGCCATCAATCAAAATGCGTCCATGACTCGGTTCAAAATAACGGAACAGCAGCTTTACCAAAGTCGATTTCCCCGAACCCGATCGCCCTACAAGTGCCACAGTTTGATAGGGTTCAATTAATAACTGAATATTCTGCAATACAGGGTTTTTAGGGTCGTAACTGAAGCTGACGTTAGAGAACTCAACTTTACCCGTAAAACTATAAGATTTAGAGCGATCGATGCCGCCAATACTGATGCTGTCCGACTCTCTGCCTACGGGGAGATTCATAAATTCATGGAATCTTGCGATCGAGGCATATCTGCGGGCAAAGACTTCACCTAAGTTGCTAATTGGCTCTAATTCAGCATAAGCCATACTAGAAACCGTCAGGGTCGTAATAAAATGTCCCAAAGATATCTGCTTTTGGACTGTAGCGATCAGTGTAAGCACCAAGATAGAAAACACACAAATTTGGACACAGGTACGTTGTTGAGTCCCCAATCGGACATAGCCAAGATGAATATCGTATAAGACTACTTTTAGTTCTCGCTCTAGGCGATCGCTCTGGCGTTTCATTTCTGTCGCTTCGCTGGCAAAGGCTTTTACCGTTTTAATATTGGTCACAATTTCCGATGTCCGACTTTCAGTATTCTCTTGATGCTTATCTAAAATCTCTTCTTTATCAATCAGATGTTTGAGATTCCAAAAACTAAAATTAAGAATGAATAGGAATGATATTGAAAATAGAATAGCGATCCGCCAATCAATCAACAAAATCATCACAAAAATCCCTAATACTCGTCCGAGCTTAGGAATCATCTGTCCGGCAATTTCTGGATATGTCCACGTTAAGTTAGATATTCCCCGTGCGATCCTTCCCGCAATTCTCCCTGGATTATTTTCATCATAAAATTCCAAAGGTAAAGTTAAAATCTTCGCTAATGCCTTTTGAGCCCCATCTCGTCTAGCTCTGAGGGCAATTTCCCAATGAAACCACGATCCAATCCAAGGCTGAATCGGCGCACGTACCACTGATACTAAAAAAATAATTCCAGACAAGACTCCTAACATTAGAGACTTATCCGTCGGTAGACCGATAATCCCAGATATCGAACCCATAAAATTTTGAAGTAAGCGATCGGTCGGTTGATCTGACAACACATTCAGGATTTGTCCGATCGTATAAGGAACGACTAAATCGATGATTTCAAATAAGCTCGAAGCCGCAATACTAAATATGGCAATAGTTCGATAGGGACGAAAATAATTTAAAATATCCTGCATTTTTGCCATTTGGTTAACCTTAATCAATCCTATCTAATTAATCCTAAAAGATATCTTTAATGGCGATCGCCACTTCAGGAATCACTTTACTAACTATGCGATCTTCCTTTCCATAGACTTCTTCTTCGTATAATCCATCAATTAAAGTCAGGAGCGTTACTTTCTCAATTTCTGGATCGACAATCCAATACTCTAAAATTCCTCTAGCGGCATATTCCGATCGCTTATATCGATAATCCCGAATATTATTTTCCCGACCTGGTGAAACTACTTCAATTACAATTAGGGGCGGTGGCATATCATATCTAATTGTCCCTTGGCTTTTACCTCTTAAAGCATTTACGCAGTCAGCACCTAAAATCATAATATCAGGCATTCTCACTCTTGCTTTACGCCCCAAGACTTCTAATTTTATATCTTTATGTGCTAATTGGATTGCTGGCACAAATTTTGCAAATTGGAGTAGGATTTTCATTGAGAAAGTGCAATTTTCATGGGATTCAGTTGGCATTTCTACTAATTCTCCATCTACCAATTCATAGCGAGTATCAGTTCCATCATCATATTCATAAAATTCCTCTAAGGTTAAATATTTGGGTTTGGTAGTTACTTGAGTCATAGAAATTACCTCCTTAAGTTGGGCTTCTTGTTACTATTCTTACCGATCCCACAGGCAGAATTGTAGGCTTTTTCATTAATTTGGACGGACTGGTTTAAATCTAAAATAGGTGCGGGATAATCCTTGCCAATGATAATTTCAGAACTTTCCCGTTCATCCAAAAGTTTCCACGGCGTATGCACTTTAGCGGCTGGAATCGATTTTAAAGCAGGTAGCCAGTGTTTTACATACTTACCATCTAAATCGTAATCTTGGGATTGCTTGAGAATATTAAAATAACGAAAACCCCTCGCATCATTACCGACTCCTGCAGTGTAATTCCAGTTCCCCCAATTACTACAGACATCATAATCAATTAAAACCGATTCAAACCATTCCGCACCCATTTGCCAGTTAATTCCCATATTTTTAGTTAAAAAACTTGCCACATTTTGCCGCCCGCGATTGGACATAAAGCCTGTAGCTGCTAACTCTTGCATATTGGCATCAATTAATGGAAATCCAGTTTTTCCAGTTTGCCACAACTCAAATCGATCTAAATCCTCCGACCAAGGTAAGTTTATGCCCTGTAGACCAGATATTTTAAATAGCTTGTCTCCATGCTTTGCCGCCACAAACCGAAAGTAATCCCGCCACAATAGTTCAAATATCAACCAGTAGGTAGAGTCATTTGCCGTACGTTCTCGTTCATATTTTTGCACTTGAGAGTAGATGTAACGCGGGCTAACACATCCTAATGCCAACCACGGAGAGAACTTAGAAGAATAGTCACCACCTAACATTCCATTTCGAGTTTCTTTATAGGTAGCTAAAAGATTACTTTGCCAAAGATAATAATCTATCCGTTCCAAACCTGCTGTTTCTCCGCCCGTAAAATTTATAACTGCTCTGGGATCGGAGATAGGGACTTCTAAGCCTAATTCTACTAGAGTGGGAATATCGCCAACTTCTATATCGCCTATATTTGATAGCTTGGGAACTGGAAAAATTGGATTAACTGTACAAGACTTTTCTACTTCTTTACGAAAGCTTGTAAATAATTCTGGCAGGCTGGAGATCTTAAAGGGAAGGTCGTCTAAATGGTACAAGGTATGTCCCCAAAAGCATTCAGTTTTAATCCCAATACCTAGTTTGTCAATCAGAGTTGCTTCTATTTTTATCTCTTCAGAAGTAGTTTCTTTATGGAAATAGACATCTGTAGCACTGATCTCGATTGCTAGTTCGGGAATTATAACTTCTGGCAAACCTCTACGAATAATCAGATTAGAGCCAAGCGATCGCAATTTATTTCTTAAATCTGTAATGCTCTCTAATAAAAATTGCGCCCTAAACGATCCAGTTTTTAGAAATCCAAAAGTAGTCAGACTAAATTGACGGGGATCGAAACAGTAAACAGGGAAAATCTGCGCGTTTGTTTGTACTGCTTTAGATAATGCTTCATGGTCGTGCGATCGCAAGTCATTACGAAACCACACAATTATTCTTTTAGCCATTTTAAAAATTTGCGGACTTTATACTAGAGGACTTCATACTACAAGAGTAACAGTTACGATTAAAGAACTGAATTAGCAATTGTTCATTGTTCCTATTCA
>CAZLKI010000161.1:0-6920 GCA_964560035.1 uncultured Synechococcus sp. | reverse complement strand
AGTCAATATTTATCCGATCTTTTTCAAATGTTATACTCGCTGCAACTTGCAAAATATCTTCACTGTTAACTCCCCCACGCAGCTTGTTAATATCTGCCTGAGACATTTCTGCAACAACAAACTCTAGGTCTAGTAGTTTGTTTAACCCCTGTTCAGTTAAGTTTTCCTGAGAAGTTTGGAATAACTGATTTAACCACTGCAGAAGTACTCTAGCAACTTTTGCGGGTTCAGCAAGTTTCATAGAATTCAATTTAGCAGCATTCGCTTTACGTTCCACTAATTTTCTAATATCAGTGTCAAGGCGTTGTAACTGCTTCATCAGCACAAAATCAAAGCCATTAGTGGATGAATACCTCTTCCACAGGGTTAATATATTATGGCGTTGAGTGGATCGCTTTAAGGTTAAGCAATTAGTATTAATCCTGTAAGTGTTGACCGCAATTCTGTTACTGAGCGCAGCCGAAGTATCCCGCCGATAAATTGGGGGTCTTCTGGCAGAAGAAAGATAACCAGTCCAAACACATTAATTTCAGATTGATCTAATAGAGATTTAGCTCTCAATGCACTAACAGAATTCAAATTACAATGACTTTTATATGAGTTTTTACAGTGATATTCCCATTATTGAATGTGGAGAAAAGTTGGTTAATATTCCCGATACTTTTGTATTTACCAACCCGCATGCATACATGAGCTTAGGGGCAACCTATGGAGATCTTTCACCCTTTTACATTAGAGCGGGAGTTTTGGAAAGATTAGATTTAGCTCTGATTAATCTCCAAACTAATCTCCAAATTCAATGTCCAAATTGGCGAATTAAAATATTTGATGCCTATCGTCCAGTCGCCGTGCAGGAATTTATGGTGAACTATACAAAGTTACAACTGGCACAAGAGTTAAATTTAGATATTAGCGATCGCATCCAAGAACAAGAATTAATGCAAAAAGTATATAAATTTTGGGCAGTTCCCAGCCTCGATCCAGCTACTCCACCTCCGCATAGTACGGGCGCGGCAATTGATGTAACTTTAGTTGATGGGAATGATTGTGAAGTTGATATGGGTGGGGATATTGACGAGATTAGCGATCGCTCTCATCCTAATTACTATCAATTAGCCCAAGATCCAGAAAAAAAAAGATTTCATCATAATCGTTATTTGCTATCGAATTGCATGACAAGTGCTGGTTTTCAACAACATCCGAATGAGTGGTGGCATTTTTCCTATGGCGATCAAATGTGGTGCTATTTAGGAAAGTTAAATATTGAAAATTCTGCAATTGCTTACTACGGAAGGGTTTAATTAACAGGATTTAACTAGATTTAATCTGTAATTAATCTATGACTTCACCATCTTGAATGTGAATGATTCTTTTGGTTTGAGCGGCGACATCGGGTTCGTGGGTGACAATAACGATCGTAATCCCCTGTTGATTTAGTTCAGTAAGAAGATTCATAACCTCTTGGGATGTTTTTGTGTCTAATGCTCCAGTCGGTTCATCGGCTAAAACCAAAGCGGGACGATTAATTAAAGCACGGGCGATCGCTACTCTTTGTTGTTGTCCTCCCGAAAGCTGACTGGGACGATTTGATAAGCGACTGGCTAATCCGACTCTGGTTAATGCCTGTATTGCCCGTTCGCGGCGGTTTTGGGGTGGCACATTGGCATAGATCATCGGCAGCATGACATTTTGCAGGGCAGTGGATCGGGCTAGGAGATTAAATTGTTGAAATACAAATCCGATTCTTTGATTACGAATATAGGCGAGGCGATCGTCATTTAAGTTAGTAAGATTTTTACCTTCTAAAAAATACTTCCCAGTGGTGGGGCGATCGAGGCATCCAATAATATTCATCAAGGTCGATTTTCCCGAACCCGATGCGCCCATAATTGCCAAAAATTCGCCTTCATCAATAGAAAGATCGATATGTTTGAGCACAGGTACGTCCATTGCTTCTAAACGGTAGGATTTAGTAATCCCTTTTAGCTCTATCATTGATGCCATAATCTGAAGCTCTATGTTTAATTTATATAGTCTGCTTTAATCGGCTTATAGTTCAATAGTAATTCCATTTTGAGGTCGGATTAAAATCTTATCTGCTTTGTTCGCTGGAAATAGTAAAAGTTCTATATAGAAACTGATTAGGAATCTGGGCTGAAGTTAGAATCGTCATTTTTTTCTCCATAAATGATTTTAAATAGATGCAAGATCATAAAAGTAATCCTAAGAAGATATTCACCATAATGTCCTTCAAGCTTTACGATTGTAATTACCACCGGTGGTTAAAACTGTTGAAACCGTTATTTGCCTGAGAGCTTTATCACCATTTTCATCAATAAAATAATCTTTATAATCAGAAAAATGTCTTTGATTAGAATCATTACCTATAGCACGCTCAGAAAATTCAGGTGATGCGATCGGTATTGAAGAGATATGAAATGCGATCGCAGATTTAATCTTTAGTAGACTTAGGTAAAAAATTCCCTCCACCTCTATAATTTTTAACTGGGAGCGAAACATCATTAAATCTTAAATTCTGGAAAAATCATTACCATGCAATTCATCAATCCCAAAATTGATTACGCCTTCAAAAAGATATTTGGTTCCGAGCAAAGCCATGAAATTTTGATCAGCTTTCTCAATGCTATGCTTTACGATGGTAATGACAAAATCCAAGCCATTGAAATTCTCGACCCTTATCTAGCACCGAGACTGAGGGGTGTTAAGGATACCTATGTAGATGTAAAAGCCACAATTAGCAACGATCAAGGCGAATCTATAGCTGTCATCATCGAAATGCAAGTCTTGAATGTAGAAGGTTTTGAGAAACGTATTCTTTACAACGCTGCCAAAGCCTATTCAAATCAGCTTGATATTGGCGAAGATTACACAGTTCTAGAACCAGTAATTGCCCTAACTATTACCGACTTTGTCATGTTCCCCGAACTCGATCAACTAATTTCACGGTTCATTCTTAAAGAAAAAACCTATCTGGTCGATTATCCGATCTATGACATTGAGTTAGTATTTATCGAATTACCGAAGTTCCAAAAATCCCTAGAAGATTTGGAATCTCTAACCGACAAGTGGTTATACTTCTTAAAGACTGCGAGAAAACTCGAATCAGTTCCGACAGTAATGGATGATGTTCCTGCGATTAAAAAAGCCTTTGCGATCGCCAATCAAGCTAATCTCACCCGTGAAGAATTGGATGATCTCGAACATCGCGCCATTTTTATCCACGATCAGCGCAATGCTGTCAAAAAAGCAGAACGTCTGGGATTAGAAGAGGGAATGAAGCTAGGAATTGAACAAGGTATAGAAATAGGTATCGAGCAAGGTAAAGAAGAGGGAATCAAGGAGGGTCTTGAACGGGGTAAATTAGAGAAGAGATTAGCGATCGCACAACAACTGCTTGGTATTATAGATGATGCTGAAATCAGTCGCATGACAGGGCTTGACCTAATGGCGATCGCATGTCTCCGAAATAATTGATATGGTTTGCCATAAAAATAATTAAAATTGGAGAAGTTTTGATCGGTTTTACGCAGGAAAGAAATGCGATCGCGTCAGGCATTATCTTGATCGGATCAACTTTTTACTGCATTGGATCGGGTTTAAACTGGATTGAAGAGAATTATTTTTGGATAAGAATAATTGATTTAGAGATTTTGGCGTAGTTGAGTTGTTGTGTCGGTTCAACTTTTAAGCCTGTGATTTGCGATCGCCCAAAGGCATATTCTTTATTTTGCCAAAGAGGAATAAACGGAACATCCCGCGCCAATATTTCTTGGATTTTAGTAAGAATAATAGAGCGTTTTTGCGGATCGATTTCTAGGCGTTGTTGGGAGATGAGATCGTTCATTTCGGGATTGTAATAAAAAGAACCTTGATATTGCGATCGCCCTTTTATACATCCTTTCTCTAAATTCCCTTGGGTGCAGGTTAAAAATGGCTGCAGAAAATTATCTGGATCGAACACATCAGGTACCCAATCTAAAAAGAAAGTAGGATATACGCCCCGATCTAAATAGCTATAGGCAGTAGTTGTATCGACTTTTTCTAATTTGATTTCTAAAATCTTACCGACATCACGAGCGATCGCCGCTTTGAGCGTACTTAAAACTAAATCGCCATTGCCAGCATATTTAGGCGCATACCAAAAGCTGACTTGGGCGGGTTTAGCATCGCTGTATCCTGCTTGGGTTAGAAGCTCCCGTGCTAACTTACCATTGCCATCACCATAATTTTGAAATGTAGGTTTGTAATCACTTAGGGTTTTAGGGACGAGGCTGTATAAAGGACTGCGTTGATTTTGGAAAACTCGTTCTGATAATAACGGTCGATTAATTGCCGCAGCGATCGCTTGCCTGACTTTGACATTATCTAACGGTGGTTGGTTGACATTGAGAACCATATAAAGAATCACCGAACCTTGATTAGATGCGATAGTCCAACCGTTTTTAGCAGCATTCACTTCTAGATTATGAATCTGGGCGGGACTGAGAGTTTGCCAAGCTACATCTACGCCTCCTGTTTTAAAGGAGTTTAATAAATTGGCATTAGAAGATAGAAACTGTAGATCGATTCCAGTATTTTTTGGCTTTTCGCCCCAATAGTCTCCGAAAGGATTAAGCCTTAAAATATTCCCTTCAATATATTCACCAACTTGATACGCACCCGTACCAATGACTTTATTTGACAGAAATCCCTTAGTATTTTGATAGGCTGTCGGTGAAATAGCGGCGGCTCCTGTAAATGCTAAAAGCTTCGGGAAAAATTGCGATCGCTCTTTTAATTTAATTTCTAATTCTGCATCACCTATCGCCTTAACCGATTTGACAATATCACCCAACAAAAAACTAGGCGCACCACCGAGCTTAATAAACCGATTTAACGAAAAAGCCATCGCCGTAGCGTTAAAATCCGTACCATCATGAAATTTAATTCCAGTTTTAAGCGAGATTTTATAGGTCAATCCATCTGCGCTAACTTTAGGGAAATCAACCGCAAGTTGCGGAATTAGGTCAGTCGTTCCAGATTTATATGTGTAGAGGCGATCGCAGACATTAAATAAAATATTTCCAGAAAGCAGATCGTAGGCATCGGCTGGATCGAGAGTGCGAATAGTGCTAGTGGTGCCAATTGTAATCCGAGTAGATGTATTGATAACTGAGGAATTATTACATCCAGCTAGTAATCCCAGACATAAGCCGCCAATTAATATCAAGCTACCTATTTTGCCTGAGAAGTATCTAAGATCGGTGAGCAGGTTTCTAAAACTCGTTATCAATTAGCTAATCTCCAATAATCTGACTAATAATCTGACTAAAATCAGAATCAATCATATCGCTAACCGATGAGAAAGTATTTTGGACTTTTTTATCACTGACATTTTTGAATACTTTTCATAACTCGGAATAATGAATTAGAACTATATTTAGAATATCCTCGATAACTACCTTAATAGTATGCAAGTAGCTGTTACTGAAACCATTACCACGATCGCTGAAGCTGAAAGACGATTTGGCTTAAAACGCAGTAACTCTATAGATTTTTTTGCGGAATGGCATAGGGAATTGGTTGAGATTAATCCTAGCGATTTAAATAATCTCAGAACTATATGGGAGCGTTACATCTATCATCGCTCTAGCGGGCATTTACTAGAAAGTACCGTGATGCTTTTACTAATCTCGCCATTACTTACAGTAGCTGGGTTATACGATCCGCCTTTTAGAATTAAAGCTGAAGAATCAGTTCAAATAACTGTGGGCGATAGTGAAGAAACTTTACAAGGAAGAATAGATGTATTTGTTTTACGCGATCGCCTGTGGATTATCGTTTTAGAATCAAAGAATATGCTCTCGGTTTGGTCGGCTCTTCCTCAAACTCTGGCTTACTTGATGGCTAGTCCAAATAGTAATCTTCCTACTTTTGGAATGCTGACGAATGGTGATGATATTGTATTTGTGAAGCTAGAAAAGAATGAATATGCGATGTCCCAAGTATTTGCGCCTTTAGTTACTCAAAACGAACTAGCGATCGCCTGTCAAATCCTCCGTAAAATTGCACTAACATTTACATAGTTTCATTTACATAATTATTTATCTCTAGCAGATAATTTAAACTGAGATCTTAAAAAAGAGGAAAGCTATGATCGAAATTGCATCAGCAGTTAACGATAAATCTCAAGACTATAAATCTCAAGACTATAAATCTGATGAATATAAATCTGACTATGCACTTTGGTTACAAAAAGCGATCGCCCAATTAAAAGTTAAAGATTATAACAGTGTTGACTGGGAAAATTTAATTGAGGAGATTGAAAGTTTGGGAAGGACTCAAAGGCGAGAACTGCGAAATCGCCTAATTACGATGTTAGAACATTGCCTCAAACTTTGCTACTCAAATTACATTCAAGACCATCGGGGTTGGACAGAAACAATTAGCCGCAGTCAGCGCGAAATAAAAGGCTTGATTGAAGATTCCCCAAGCTTAAAGCCATATTGGGATGAAATTTTTCTTGGATGTTATACTGAAGCCCTAGAAATTCTGCGAGAATTGGATTATCAATCTTTTCTTTTTCCTGATGACTGTCCTTTTTCTCAAGATATAGATCGAATTTTACAAGAAACTTCTTGGCGAGAATAGATATATGGTTTCATCTTCACTCTTACAAAATATCATCGCCTCGGTTTTAATTGGGACGGAAAGACAATCATTTACACCAATTACTACAGATGGAAATTTAGGGAAGCTTTTAGATGGTATCGCCAATATCGATCCAAACGATCGAGAAATAGCCTTACTCAATAGGTTGGCGGCGATCGCCTTCTACGAACTAGCAGGAAAAATACCAGTTAAAAATAGGTCTGTTTTGCCCAATGTTTGCGATTTGGATAATAAACCGAAGGTAATTG
>CAZLKI010000160.1:0-6959 GCA_964560035.1 uncultured Synechococcus sp. | reverse complement strand
TTTGGACGGACTACGAAGTCTATGAATGGACGCAAGTTTTTTAGCTTTTTATTATTTAATCCTCAGCTTCATCTTCTAATTTTGATCGTACGATCGCTTAAATACTGTTTGATTTCGGCGATCGATAATTCTCCATAATGTAAAAGTGAAGCCAATAGTGCCGCCTCCGCTTTACCCTCACTCACTGCATCGTAAATATGCTGACAACTACCCGCCCCACCAGAGGCAATAACTGGAACTTCAACCAGATCGGCAACCTGTCGGGTTAGCTCCAAATCGTAACCAGCCTTAGTCCCATCTGCATCCATACTCGTTAACAAAATTTCTCCCGCGCCGCGTTTTACCACTTCCTGTGCCCAAGCTAAAACATCTAAGCCCGTATTTTCTCTGCCGCCACGTACATATACATCCCAGCCTAGATCCTCTTGCAAAATACCTTGTCTGCGCCGTGCATCGATCGCCACCACAATACATTGATTACCAAAGCGATCGCTGGCTCGGTCGATTAAACTTGGTTCTTTTACCGCCGCAGAATTAATGCTAATTTTATCTGCCCCTGCACGCAGAAGTTCGCGAATTGATTCGACATTTTTAATGCCACCACCCACAGTTAATGGAATGAAAACTTGTTCTGCGGTACGATAGACTACATCTAAAATAATATTACGGTCTTCATGGGTAGCGGTTATGTCTAAAAATACTAACTCGTCGGCTCCTGCTTGGTTATAAACCTGAGCTAACTCCACGGGATCGCCAGCATCTTTAAGATCGACAAAGTTTATGCCTTTGACCACTCGACCAGCTTTTACATCTAAACAGGGAATAATGCGCTTCGCTAACATTTATTTTTTATTTTTTATACTTACAGGTTTTGTAGGTGAAACTCTTTTACCAAATGCTGCTCTAGCGACGATCTGGCAAATTTTTGGGCGAGAAGCTTTAACTATAGAACTTCCAGACGACCGAGCCGCTAAAAGTATAAATAAGTTTAACGAAAAATTAGCCGAGATCGTGCCCAAACTCAATCCAGATCGAAACTGGGCTATAGATATTCGCACTACCAAAGTCCGCAAATTAAAGACATTACAAGTTAAATCTGCTCTAATTCGGTTGGAAGGATATAACCTCATTTTTATTACTGAGGCTGATGCCATAGCTCAAGGTTTTGGTTCGGTTCCAGATTTAGCTGATAATTGGGCGCGATCGCTATCTAATATTTTTAGAGATCCCAGCCTCCGCAAACTTTTAGTAATTGGGATCGGAATGCCACCACAAATTAACTTTCGCGGAATTACCTATTATCTCAAGCCTAATATTGCTGGCGATCGCGGTTTATTTCGGACTAACGGACAGCGATCGCTGGGGAAAATTATCTATTGGGAAGTTCCTGCTGATAACCAAGCATATCAACTTACTAATTCATCTAAATCTGTAGAGCCCACCCAACCCCCAGCAGAAGTATTTTTACTAAATCGCAAGCAACAATTTTTATCTTATACAAAAGAGCGAAACTAATCGGGTAAAGGTGAGAAATATTTTTATCTGGATTACAAACGAGATTACTTAATCAAGCCAGCAATAATATTAATGCTCATCGCTACGATTATAGTATTAAAGAAAAAAGATAAAATGCTGTGGAATAAAGTTAAGCGTCTGAGCGATCGCGAAGTAATTTCGACATCAGAAACCTGACTAGTCATACCAATTACAAAAGAGAAATATAAAAAATCCCAATAATCTGGATCGATATCATCAGGAAAATTCAATCCACCTGCTTCAGAGTTAGTATCGGTTTTATGGTCTTGATAATATTCATGGGCATAATGCATCGCAAAAATAGTGTGGACGAGTAACCAAGACCCGACAATTGTGACCATAGCTAAAATCACATAGAAAATTACTAGATTTGGATTATTCGTTTTGGCTTCTTTTAAGATAAAAGCGATCGCTAGCAAACTGGCACAAGCAGCAGCCGTAATCAAACCTAAGATTGTTATACGTCCTTCATCTTGGCTTTGGGCATTACGCCGCATTGTTTTAGGTATTGCTTGTAGCATCAACACCCAAGTTGATATTAAAAAACAGATCATCCCAGCATCCCATATCCATAGAATTCGAGTAGATAAGTTAAACCAAGCGGGAAGTAGAAACGATATTACAAAAGCAAATATGCTAGATAAAAATAGACGAGAGCGAACCCGCAACCGATGAGGAAGTAGATGACGGTCTGGTATAGATTTTTGAGATATGGGCACGATTGGGTAGGTCAGCCTATCTAAGTATTAGCTGGAGATGATGAATGAGAACATTTTCGGGCAAAACTGGCTACTGCTTCCACAAATTCTTGATGTTGTTCTAGCATACTCATATGTCCTGAAGGAGCGAGAACTACTAATTTGGAACCCTCTATTCGATCTTGCACATAGCGACTGGCACTGGTTACTGTAACGTGATCTTTATTTGCCGAAATAATTTTAAGATAGATAAAAAGAGAAACTTGACAATAGATTACTATCAAATTTCTCTTCGTGTTTTAATTACTATCGCTACTCAGATCGCCAAGTGATTTGTTATCTAGTTTGGGTGTCGGTTGTTCTATCTCTAAAATCACCCGATCTTTCTTCAAAGGCTCTTACATTATTAAATCTAATAGATTCAGGAGTATCTTCGGCTTTTCCTTTAATCGAGGAATTTACAGCTTTAATAGCTTTATCGTTTGAATTACCACCTACCAAAGACTTAGTAGCATCTTTAATGGATTCAGCAGTATCTCCAGCTTTTTCGGTGACTGAATTTAGGGCATCTCCAGCTTTATCTTTTACATAATTAGCTGTATCACCAGCTTTGTTTAAAGCAGAACCAATACCGTTTTGAGTATCATCTTTAGCAGAATTGATCTTGTTTCCAACTCGATCGATCGCTTTTTCGACTTGACGTACAGCAGGAAGTGTATCTCCATTTGCACCGTTCTTCATTCGGTCAAAATCGGTAGTTCCTTGGACTTCATTTAATCCTCCATTTGTATCATTTATAACTTTATCAATACCGTAAGGACTGGCTTTTGTAATATCCTCGGCTTTTATTTGGATATTAGGTAATTGTTCTAAGCCTTTTTTAAGATTGCTTTGAGCCGCGATCGTAGGTACTACATTTGCAAATAACATTACGCCGCAGATATATACCATGATCGCAAACCGAGTTAAAAATTGAGTAAATTTCATAAGATTTTCTCCTAATTTAATTAAGAATTAGATAAAGCATTTTCAGAAATTACTTTTGCACATGAATGTTTGATTTCTTGAATGAATTGATTATTTACGAAATAAAATGTAACAGAAATAACATTTCTTTTGAGTTCATCTATAGAAGTTTATCTTTGACACTCGCGCCGATAAATCGGGGGATTCTCACTTCAGCCAGCTAACTTATGCTTTAGACTTGCATCTACAACACAGAGGTTAATCTATCCCTGAGCTTTAATTCCCGTATGCCCTACGGTATTTAATCCTTTATTTAAGATATTAATCGCAGCATTACGATCGCGATGTAACTTACAGCCACAACTACAAGTATGAGTGCGAGTGCTAAGTGACTTTTTGCGTTACTTTGCGATCAAACCTGCCATAGAATGAGTCTCCCAATTGATCAAAAAATAGACCACAATGATTAAACCAATTGACAGCAGTTCCAAATTCAAAAAGTAGCAAACCATACAAAACAACGAGTCAAAAATTAGCATGAATTGATGGGCGTTGATGTTCCATCAAGCATAAAGCCGATTAAGTGTTGCCAACTTTCAAAGAGAAGATATTTAGTAAGAGAGAGAATATCTTGAAAGAATCCTCTACGAGTGCTGCGTTTAGTGCGAATCTTTTGATAGCCAGAGTCCCAGCAGTTCCAAATTCAAAATGTGATTAATGATACAACGAGTGTAGAACATCTATTGACAAAGGATTTGGATTCTAACAGCTAGATCTACTGTAACTTTTTGTTAAGTCGCAGATCGAATTTATTTCTAACATCTTGACGCTTCTTGCTACTGCGAGAAGATGAAATTCGATCAATCAATGCTAAAAATACCAGAGATAGATTTAACGATTCTAAACTGCACAATAAAGCTCTTGTGTTTGTAATGTATGTTACCGTTTGAATTTGGAACTGCTGTTAACTTCTGCTTTTAACTGCTCTACTAAGTTCAGTAATATTTCTACTGTCTGACGTATTGGTTTGTCTGCAACCCCTCTTGGTTCGATGGTTTGCAGTAATTCTTCTCCCGACCTCTTTCCCAAACTCAGCTTTTGCATCATACCCTTTATTTTACTGTGTTTCGTCTCCCTTGCTTTCCTTCTTTTTTTTCGGTTGCCCCTACTTATTGAGCCGATACCATTTTTCCATTAGAAAAAGCCCATTTTATCAGCAGACTCATTGAAGTAATGGGAGACTTCACAGCTAAATTATCTAAATTTGAGGAAAACTTTGAGAGTTACTCCTATTCCGGAGGTTTATATAATTTGCCTCATAGTAATAATTTAGGGTATTGGCATATGGTGAATAAGCAAAAAGAGAGTAAATCTACTGAGATACCTGATATTCCAACCTCTTCGTTAATAGACTATACGTTATCTATAGGACTTACGCGCTAAACCTAGTATGAGAGAGTTTGAGGGCGAAGCCCTCAATTGGGGCTGTGCCCCAAACCCACTTTAGATATAGGTTTTCTTTTTACGCTGCGTAAGTCCTAATCTATTAATGACATGATCGAGCAGGACATTTGCTTTGTTCTGAGTTCAGATCAACGATTTCCATCAACCTCTCCAATTTCATTATCTGATGCTTCAGAGTTAAAAAGCCTTCTATTAGATTTAAAAGATAATATCGAAGTGTTTCTTCGGTCAAATGGAGAAAAGCCTGAATATTCATACGATTCTGACTTCTAGGCTATAAACATTATGATAAATTTAGAAACATCCATGTACCCAAATCAAATTCGAGAAGGAAAATCCTTTCTTCCTCAAGGTCAAATTTGCTTGATGGAATTAATTGAAGGAGTTTTGGAGGATAAATCTCAATATCGTCTTTTTCCTGAGGTTTCTCTTGCCCGCACAGTTCAGAATCCAAAGTTAGAATCTACTCTATCTTATGAACTACAGAGATTTCTAAAGTCCTGTAGCTCCCTTGATATATTAATTTGTCGTCATGAGGCTATGTCATCCTTACCTATAATTGCGATAGAACGACAGAGTCCTTATCATGATTTTCCTGATAGAAAAGAAGCAGATCGTAAAAAAGCAGAAATTTTAAGAAAAGCTGGATTACCTCTGCTATATGTAGATGAGCCTTCAAAAGGTGTTATACATTTCGCAAAAGCCGATCAACCCAAAAATGTGTGCTGTGAAGTAAATGTATATCGAGAAGTAGGACGTGAAAAACTGCGTGAATTCTTATTGTCAGTCATCGAGGAGAATTATGAAAACTAAAAACTTTTGATGGCTCAATAGCTCTCAGAAAATCTAATTGAGTCAAGGGCGATCGCTACGGGGCAAAGTTGGAATGGTTTTAGAGCTTCCCAGACTAAGGTGCTGATTGTCCAAACCGATGAGCAGTTTTTGGATACGAAGGAAAGGTTAGAGATTGCTAATTACCAAGAGGCTATCTCTGCGGGTACGGTGTTCTTACTAGAGAAGTGGCAGTTTACTCAGTTTCGGCGGTTGGCTAAGTTTATTAAGGATCATAATATTGGCTTCTGTGCGATCGATTCTTTTACTTCGGCAAATAGAAGGAGTAATGGAGAAGAGAAGGATTCTTCTTATGCCAGTTATGTTTACGATCTGCGTGATTTAGCATCTGAGACTAAGTGTACTTTTCTGGTACTGCATCATACTAATCGGGCGGGTGGTAGTCGGGGAACTACGGCGTTTGAGGATAATGTGTCTGAGACTTGGTTTTTGAAAATACCTGAGCCTTCTGCCAATCTCAGTTCTGAGCATCGGATTTTACAAATTAAGAAGTCTAGATCATCTTGCAATGGCACGTTTAAGATTTTGCTTGATGTGAATGATTACTCTTGGCTACACGAGGGCGATCATCGGGTGTTTAGCGAGTTTGAGGACAATAATTCTCAGCCACCATTATCTGCAAGGATTCAAGAATATTTAGAGGCTCACCGTGGGCAGCATTTTAGTCCTGATGAGTTGATTTATGTCAGAAGCTTAAGTGACTGTAAGAATCGTGATGCGATGCGGAAGCAGTTGGAAAGACTAAAAAAAAAGGGGGCTGATTGATGCTGAAGATGTGGTTAAAGATGCTGGCGGGGTGTCTGGGGAACATCGCTATAAAATTTATTTTGCGCCCTGTGTAAATGTACCATGTCCACGAGGGATGGAACCCTCTCCTAGTCTGGACTCTACCCTCGTGGACAAGTCCTTGACCCTAAGCAGTTATGTCCGCAAGGCAGAACTAGCTCTGGATATATATCCTACCCTCGTGGACAACCATTATTCACACACGGAAGATAACCAGTAGTAAAAAACTGTAATTTAGATTTTTTTGATTTTCAGACGCTATATGTAGCGTACCGCATTTATATCTATGAAATATCTCGATCTAATTTATTATTTTTAAGGAGTAGCTCAATGTCTTTGCTAAGAATTTCTGAATTATGTAGTCGAAATAATAAATCTAGAGGCACTGTTGAAAAACTTCGTAAAACGCAATGGACTCAGGGTATTGAATATTTTAATTTTGGTACTACCGGCACCCCAAGCTACAGTTATGACCTTAAAGCAATTTTGTCTGGGTCTCAGTCATTAGTTCCTAACAAGTCCCTGCCGAATAACCAGAGCTTCAGAGTCCCTACTAGAAGTAGATCGAAACAATGAGCATAGAGGGGATCGAACCCCCGACACCTAGGACCGGAACCTAGTGCTCTATCCACTGAGCTATATGCCCTACGAAAAAAT
>CAZLKI010000159.1:0-7025 GCA_964560035.1 uncultured Synechococcus sp. | reverse complement strand
TGGGATCGATCCGTGCTACCTTGCTGGATATAAGATCGGGTGATGATTGGGTTGAAGTAGACTACACATTTTCGCGACTGGCGGGCAAGCAGCCTTTAGGGGAAAAGTTTATGATCGGCGATCGCAAAAATACTGGAGACAATAGTAACGAAATCGATAAAATGACCATTCGCACGGGCTATCCCTATCAGAACCTTAAGTTTTGGACGGCAGGTAATTCTGAACCCGCTATAGACCTTTGGAATTGCTACGTTCCCACCGATCGCGAGCAACGCCAAAATCAAACCTACGGACTGATAATGATTGCCAAACCCGATATTCGAGGGCTGATTCACCTGCTGTGGCCCTTTATTACCGCTTTTACTAACGGAATTTTTGCCCAAGATCGTGAAATAGTAGAAGCCGAACAACGCGCATTCGATCTACAGGGACATGATTGGAATCATGAAATTTCTCCCGCCATTTTACAACTAAGAGATTTATTAATTCGTAAAGGTAATCCCTTTTAGTTCTTTAGTAAGGGTTGTTTAGAAAGGTTATTGAAGAACTGATTTCTGGGAAACTTCAGCTATATCCATGCAATCGTATCGGTCGAAAGGCTGATGAATCCAAGGGCTATCGGGCAAGTAGTCCACAAAAAAATCGGGGGCGATCTCGCTGACAGCTTTATACCAAATTACGGCGGTTCTAATCTCCGAGACATCATAATTTTCGTGTTCGTTTAGCCAGATAATAGTCTGCCCAAGGGTCATACCCGAATCCACTAGATCGTCTACTAAGAGCACTTTATCGCCGAGGGTAGATGTTGTCATGGAAATAGATCTGGCAAAAGTTAGGCGGGGGCGGCGGACTTTACGATCGTAAGAACTAGCAGAGAGAATCGCTAAAGGTTTTTTGAAAATTCTAGAAAAAATATCTCCTACGCGCAAGCCTCCCCGTGCCAGACATAAAATTTGATTAAATTCCCAACCCGATCGATAGATTTTTACGGCTAACTGTTCAATTTTTCCGTGATACTCTGACCAAGAGAGTGAAATTTCAGATGGAATATCTGACATAAAAAATTATTATGGATTATGGGTTTAGGTTGGCTTTGATTTCTGTCAATGACTACTTTAGCAGTAAAATCTAGACTAATTCGGCGATCTGTTCGGACAGTGCAATCCACCCCGGTTGCCAGAGATTGCGATCTTTTAGGGCTTTAGCATTTAGCCAAAAACTGACCGAGCGATCGCAAGTGGCTTTTAATTCGGCAAACACTAAACTTTTTTCATTTTTCCGATTGGTAACGATAAAGTGTCGCCAGCCAAAGGTATCCTCTTGGGCAGTCCATTTAGAGCCAACTAGGTAAGGAAATTTCTGTTTTTTGGGCATTTTAGACTTATATTTTTAGTTTATATTTTTCAACTTACGTAAAGTGAAATTTATTAATTAGTGCCGTAGATTTTAGTTGTAGCATATGCATATATGAACTTTGAACCTGCCTACAACCGCCTACCCCTTGCTGAAGTTCCCAATCGCATTGGTGGCTTTGTTGCCGATTTATGCTGTTGTGCCTTCGTTGGTAAATTGGCAGAGTCCTTATTGAGTATCAACGAGCAATCATGGCTGGGTTTAGTCATATTTACCTTGGTTTGGGGCGGCGATCGCATTTTAATTGCGGGTAATAATCAAGGGCAAAGTTTTGGACGGTGGCTTTTTAGCCTTAAAACTGTGGATATGTACTATGGTAAATCGGCAGGCATGGCAGAACTTTTGAAGCGGGAGTTTATTCTTTATCCGTTTTTAGCATTGCTGTTGATCGCGATTAAATCTCCAACATCGGTGGCAATATTTGCAGTTTTACCCTTGGTAGTTGATGCCGCTTTTGCGATCGCTGACAGCCGTAAATTGCAAACGTTACACGATAAACTAGGCGGAACAATTGTGGTTATCACCCGCCGAGGTTTTCAGATCGATCGCAAATTAGCCCGCATATTTTCCCTAATTAGCCGTTTACCCCTTCCTAATTTTCCCAAACCCGATTTTACTAGGCGTAGCTCTGAGGATTATTTCACCATGCGCCAACCAAAAACCAGTAAACGCCGACCGCGTAAACGGGGATAATTTTTTATCCTAATTGTAAAAATATCCTTAAAAGAATATAGATTAAGGTGAAAGAGCCGCAATGCACTCAATCTCAACGCTGACATTTAAAGGTAGCTTTGCCACTTGGACGCAGGAGCGAGCGGGAGCGGGATCGAGGAAATACTGGGCATAAACCGCATTCATTGCGGCAAAATCTGCCATATCAGCTAAAAATACCGTAGTTTTAATTACATCGCTAAAATCAGCCCCTGTCGCGGTCAGCACTGCCTTAATATTTTTTAAAACTTGCTCGGTTTGAATCGTAATGTCACCTTCTTCAACTTTACCCGTATGAGGATTTAAGGGAATTTGTCCTGCCAAATATATGAGTTTAGAATTTGCAGAAATAGCGATCGCTTGATTATAGGGACCAACGGGTAATGGTGCGTCTTCGGTACGAATAATAGTCTGAATACTTTGTCGAGACATGGGCTATTAATTTGTTGTTACTAATTTGATTGGTCTGGAGTTTGCTTCAACATTTTGGCGTATTCTTGGTCATTTAGATCGGTTTCGGTAGTGTATGCCAAATTATCAGCACTGATTACTTCTTCAGAAATTGCAAATTCGCGGGCAAGGTCGAGCTTTTGCCTAATGTCTTCGGGTAATTGGGTCAGAGTTGTGGCTCGGTTAGAGCGTTTCAGGTTTTTTGCTTTAATTTTACTGTTCCAAACTTGCAAAACAAAGTACCTTACCATTGGAATAGTCAAAAATAATACGGCATAGCCTAATAAAAGTGGATAGGCACCTGCAACCAAGGCTAAAAATCCTGTCAAACTGCTACCTAATTGCGTAAATAAGTTGCCCAGAATTAACGATGCCCCTAAATAAAATACGCCGAGCGCGATCGCCAACGTGATTTTTGCCGTTCCTGCTTTACTAAATTGCCACAGGTCTTCTTGTAAATAGCTATCAGATTTTCTGGATAAACTTAGTAGAGATGGTGTTCTTGATGCTGCTACCTTTTGTAATTCTGGAAACGTATAAGCAAGGGTACCAATTTCTGTAACTTGGGGCAACCCATTAAATCTTGCCAAAACTGGAATCATATAGTCTTCAAAGTCGGCGATCGCATCGGAAACATCATCTAAATAAGGTGTAATTTGTTCGGCAATCACAACGCCATCGTTGCTACGAATTACATCAGAAATGGCACGATTACGACGTTCTTCGAGGTCAAAGTTAGGATTACCATCCCCAAATAGAAAAGAAAAAATGCTTTCTAGGAATCCTATTTTAGGTTTTTCAGTTCGTTCTAGGATGGGACGATCGTAATAGCTTGGGGCAAAGACATTCCCAAAATCTATCCAAAAGAAATTCGGGATAAATCCAATTCCACCGCCGTCTCGATTATCCGAACTATTAGAGTTATTGTTGCTATCATCACTACTTCGGCTCTGCATAGCTATAAACGCTACAATAATGGCAATCACCACGATCGCGATCGAGACAACTAATAAAATCCCAAAGGAAATTCTAATCAGATAAAATACCCACTTCCACAGCCCTGCCAACCATGCCTGAACTTGGAGCTTAAAATCGCGATCGCGTAAAACTTGACGTAATTGAGTCGGAAACACATAGACAATTTCTCCTGTTTCCGAAACCTGCATATTTGCACTACTTCTGGTCGCAAGACTTAGCAAGTCTCTTTGTACCAAGTTTAGATCTAAACCCGACTGTGCCGAAACATCCCCTATAGTGACACGGTAATTTAGTTTTTCTACGGCGGTGATTACATCAAATTGAGAACTCATAATTATTAGATTGTTAAGTTGGTAAAACTCTACTACTGATTTGTTATTGCGCTTTCTTATTAAAAAGGTTGTTGAAAAATGGTGTAGTCAGCGTAATTATCCATCTCACTTTCATTATGAGCGATTGTCGGAACTAAATTTTGCACTAAATATTGAGGTACAGTTACAGACTGGGTAAAATTCTTTAAGATTTCTTGAACTTGGGGATGACTTATGCGCCGTAAAGCCCTTAAAGCCGAATTTTTAACCGAGCGATCGCTGTCTTTTAACATTACCGAAAGTGGATAAATGCATTCTAAAGAACCAATTTCGCCTAGAGCAGCCGCAGCGTTACACCTTACGTGGGGAAATCGATCGTTGTATAAAACCTCAATTAATAAAGGGACAGCTTGATCGATTGCCATTTGTCCCAAGGTGCGCGCCGCGACAGTACGAGTGTCACTAGAAGGGCTTTTTAGCATTTCCGAAAGAGCAGGAATGCAGGGAGCTCCAATATTTTTTAGTGCCTGTGCCGCTTGAGATTGAACGTTTAGATCGGCATCGGTTAATCGGGCTGCTAAGGCATTACAGGCTAGAGGAGAGCGAATTTGTCCTAACGCCCACGCAGATTCTAGTCTGACGGCTCTCTGAGGGTCGGTTAAGGCATTTATTAAAGCGGGAACTGCCAGAGGAGAATTAATTTGTCCAAGCGAATGTGCGGCATGGATTCGGACTAATTCTTCACCGCGTTTGAGAATATCGACCAATGGCGAAACTGCTGTCAGTCCACCCCTACCCAAAGCTTTTGCCACTGACGCTTGCACGTGTAAAGACTTGTGGTTGAGCATTTTAATCAGCCAGCGCATTGCCTCCATTGTGCCCATACATCCGAGTGCAGTGGCAGCATGAGAATAAAGTTGGCGATCGGGGTCAGCTAAAGCCTCAACTAAATTAGGAATAGCCTGTGGAGACTGCATATATCCTAAAGCCAATGCCGCTTTTTTGGCGATCGCTAAGTCACTTCCATCTAGACGGGCAAGTAAGTCGGGAATAACATTATGCTTAGATTTAATTAATTTACGCAATGCTTGAGAGTACTGGTCAGAGCGATTAGCAGCATCAAATTCGGCTAAAATTGCCGCAACTCCTCCGACATCAGGCGCAGATATAGACCAATTACGAGCAGGCTCCACGGGAAGAGTATAATCTGAGAGTCTTGGGAGCTCTGGCTTACGAACAGTATTTAGATTATTTTTGCCTGAGTCTTCCATATCTATTTACTCTTACATATCAAGACACATTTAGATCGCTTCACACATCTATCATACCCAAAACTAAATTAACTCTCACAATATTTCCCTGACAATACTTTTCTAGTTTTTAGAAAGCCAGAGAAAGCCAAAGAAAGCCAGAGAAAGTCAGAGAAACCCGTAAAACCAGGGTAAAGTTAAACCTCTTCAAAGTTAAAGAAAATTAAAAAAGATTTAAGAAATTGAAACCAAATAAATCCCAATTCATTCTAATTTTGCTAGCGATCGCTCTGGGCATCAGTTTTCGGTTTGTGGAGATTGATCGCAAATTATATTGGCATGATGAGGTTTATACGTCTATGCGGGCAACAGGCTTTACTCGTAAGGAAATCGATCGCGACTTGTTTCAAAATAAATTAATTTCTGTTAAAGAACTCCAAAAATATCAACAAATTAAGCCCAACAGTATATCCACCGATACGATTAAATCTTTAATAGTTGAAGACCCCCAACATCCACCGTTATATTTTTTAATGGCTAGGGAGTGGCTGAATTGGTTTGGTGGTTCTATATTGGCTTCGCGATTTTTACCCGCGCTTTTAAGCCTGTTGTCATTGCCCTTAATTTATGTTTTAGCAATTGAGTTATTTAATAATAATTCACTATCAAATTCTCATTTGACTGGCTTAATTGCTATGGCATTTTTGGCTTTATCCCCTTTTGATATTTTATTTGCTCAAACCGCACGGCAATATAGTTTGTTAACCGTTGGCATAATTGGTACTAGCTACGCATTACTACGGGCATTAAGATTAGAAACATTTAAGAGTTGGGCATTCTATAGTGTAGGAGCGGCGATCGCTCTATATACCCATCCGTTTTTTGGCTTAAATCTAATTGGCTTTGGAATATTTATTCTAATCAGTCATCGAGCACATCTTAAAGCATTTATTTTATCTACAGGTGTGGCGATCGTATTATATTTACCTTGGATATTTGTACTGGTTTCTAATTTTAGTCGCACAACCTCAACGACTAATTGGAGCAATATCCCTGTTGGTTTTGACTATTTATTAAAACTCTGGACTTTGAGCTTTTCATCACTATTTTTCGATCTAGACTTTGGGTTTAATAATCCCATTACTTATATCTTACGAATTCCAATAATTGTACTGATTGGTTTAGCTTTTTATAGAATTTATCGTTCAGTTTTTGTTAGTAATCAAACTAAGTGGTTTATTTACACTTCGGCATTAGTACCATTTTTATTATTGGTATTGCCAGATTTAATTTTAGGAGGTAAGCGATCGGCTGTCAGTCGCTATTTAATTTCTTGTTTTCCCGCAATTCAATTGGCTATGGCTTATTTATTTACGCAGATATTAAGTCCAGATACTACACTTGAGGATGATAAAAAGTATAAAAAAGTTATTTGGGGTCGGAGAATCTTAGCGATTTTACTGACTGGCAGTATAGTTTCTAACATAGTAAGTGCTAATTCCCAAACTTGGTGGAGTAAAGATTTGAGTTATTATAATGCTGAAGTTAGCGATCGCCTTAATGCCTCTTCTAATCCTGTATCTAGTCCTATAGTTATCAGCGATCTTGGTGATGATTTTACTAATACGGGAGATTTGATTTCTCTAAGCTACAGACTCGATCCTGATGTAAGGCTACTACTTTTAAATCAAAACGCATCTTTAAACTTAATCAATAACCTAGTTAAGAATTCACCATCGCCAATATTTGTATTTCGTCCTTCTTTATCTTTATTTAAATTTTTAAAACTTCGAGATCCTGAAGATTTAATTTTTCCTGAAGGGCAACTTTGGCAAATCAAGAATATTCCAATTAATAATTAAAGTAAAAAAATTAACTCGTTAGAAACTATTTACTAACTAAATACTTAATG
>CAZLKI010000158.1:0-7026 GCA_964560035.1 uncultured Synechococcus sp. | reverse complement strand
ATAAAAGCCATGCATTAGCTCTAGTTTTTCGGGTGTGTAGGCTTCGTATTGTTCTGGGGTGATTGGGGTGCGATCAAGTTGGGGTTGGGGGAGTGGTGGTTTTGCCATAAGTTTATTTTTTATTGAATTTTACAATGCAACACGTTGTAAGATATTTCGCTCGGTTAATGAATTAAATTGACTGATAATCGAATGGGCGATCGCCTCATCAACAATCAAAATTCCTGCCTCAACATTGCGCTCGTGGGCAGCTTCAGTAAAGTTGGCAGAAGTTACCAAAACTTTCTCTTCGTCAACAACAACACACTTGGCATGGAGGCAAGCTCGTTTCGTGGGTTCAATTGATAGCGATCGCGGATCGTGAAATAGTTCAGGTAGTTTGTTCCCAGTCCAAATTTCTTTGCGGAAAAACTCAGAAAATTGACGTATTAGTTTACTTTCAGGATCTATATCTTGATATGGACGGTGAATATTTAAGAAAATGCGTACCTTAAGATTGGGGAATATAATCATTCGTTCAGATAGAGTCTGAAATAGTAACCGAGTAGATTCACTCTTATCTAAAGCAAAACTTGATATTAAAACGTTATCAATAGCCGACTCAAACAATTCTCGAACCACTATTCTTGTGTCACGACTGGTAGAGCCTGAGAATTCTTGCCCAGTCCATACCAGATCCACGCGGTCGCGCAGTTTTTGGGTCTCAATTCGCTCCTCAGCGAGAAGATTTAGGGTATAGGCAATTTGTAGCAGTTCAAATCCATTGTTTAGCAATCGGCTAAATTCGGATGCCACTGCTCTAGCTAAGGTATCAGGTACGAAGCTGAGTAAAGAAGCCTCTGTTAATGGGGCAGTCATTCTACGGTCAGCGATCGCCGTTGCCAAACTAATTAAATTAGGTAAGCTTAACTGCCTGAATATTGAGGTCATGGGAAAAATTCAGCCCCGATCGCTGAAACTGTCCGTACTACCAATGCGCGATCCAAAAACTCATTTCTGCGTTCGCAGGATGTTTCGGCAATGAGTAAACAACCATGACAAGCTGCGCCATGCAAAAATCTCTCTTCTTGACTGTCCTCAGCTTCATGTTGAGAACAAACAGGATCATTTGAGCATAATTGCCCCATCTCCAGTGCAGTTTTAAGATACCGATCAATTTGCTTGCCAATTTCAATTAGTCCACCTAGTGTACCTTCAGAGCCAGAGGAGCCTGTATAAAGTAGAATGCCGTAACCTGACTTACCTGCATAGATGCGCTCTCGAATTGCACTGGCAGAATAACCACATTCTAATGAAACCGCCGAAATTAGCAAATGAGATAGCGAATGCAACATCACATAGGGCAAGCTGGGTTCCCAAGCAGTTTCGATACCTTTACTAGATTTCCATTTTTCAAAACCTTTCAACAATTTCTTCCCACGTTGTTTGACTGGGCTACGTTTAAGCCATTTATCAATAGCTTCAGTCCTGAAGGAGATAAATACCCCCTCACCTTTGTTTTCATAAGCTGGAACCCATGTTGTATCAATGTCTAAAGAAGCGCGCCGCACATCTAATGCCAGTTCCCCATCAATATCTAAAAGGGCAGCTTCAAACCGAGTAAAGCCAATTTGAGCTACGACTTCACGGAGACGATGAACTAAAACAACACGGTCGATGCGACTACTAAAGATGGGATCGAGTTGGTCGAGTTTACACCTACGAGCATAGAAATCAGTATCAGGTATGTCATCATCAAGACCGCCTTCGGGTTGTGCCAGTAGGGTTTCAATTTCAACTTGTTTGAGACTCTTGGTTTCGCCTGTGTGGTTACTTTTACGGCGCTGTACTTCTTTCCAAACACTTTCATCACTAATTCCTTCTAGGGCATTGGCGACTCTTTGCTTCTTGCGTTCTTTCTTAATTTCACTTTGTTCTTCGGCATACTGTAAGAAATCCTCATAGACTTCATCAACTGCTTTTCGTAACTTTTCATCACTATCTGGAATGGAAATAGCACTGATAATTTGGGCGAAGTAAGCATTACTTGCTGATCGTACTAGCAGACGATTCCATTCTGGCTTGCCATCTTTTTGGGATATACATTCTTCTTGGGCTCTTGTTCCTAGCCAAGGGCGATCGCCTTGACACCTACCTAAAGCTCCTTGAATTGATGCTTGTTTTAAGGGTCGTCGAGCATGACAGCGATCGCAGCGCACAAAAATCTCGGAGAAGTCATTGCTAGAGGTGCCTTCATCAAACCATAGTTTTCCTCTTTTATTGGTACAACTCTCGTCATGGTTTACAAAGTTATGCCAGTTAATATCGCTAATATGTCCATTTAAACAGGCTTGCACGAAGCGGACAGGTACGACTGAAGTTAGCTTTCTATCATCATTAACGTATTTGCCTTTGGTGAGATGTCCCCAAGGAATAAGCGGACGGGTGCGATATTGCTTGCCATTGTGTTCGATAGTTCGATCTATTTGTGCGAGAAACCATATAGGAAAGATAAATGCTGTGATGCCAGTGCGCGGACTGAGAGGATCATCACCATCTACTGGCGGAGCATACATTTCAATCTTATTGAGTTCTAAGACTCGACAAATATATTGAGCCAGTCTTTCTTCAAAAATTTGATTGCGTCCTGCCTTCGACCATTGATTTAACCCACCAATAATAATTGACTGATTGGGTAAATCGACCATGGAACCAGCTCCAAAGGTAGAGACAATTTGGCTTTGGCGAATTTCTCCTGCTGGTGGAATTTTCTTTTGTCCGCTCATGATTTTTCCTCCTCTACAACTTCAATGCCGTCAGGATTGCGAATCCAAAGATTTACAGTTTTCTCAACATCTCTTAGGCTGCGCTGTGCCTTGAACTTACGATAAGCAGGCTTAATTTTCTCAAGTTCTGGATCGGTAGGGTCATAGAGCAAAGGAGGAGCATTTCCCGCTTCTTTTTGATACTGTAATACCCCGCGATCTTCAGAGATCATTTTCCATGTGTCCAATAAATCGACTGTGCGATCGCGGAGTTTCTTTCTCAAAGTTTCAGATTCTTGGGCATCCAATTTGGCATGGCTTTCAGCCCGTTGGGAAATTGTATCAGTTACAAAACCTAAGTTCCCATTGGCATAATTGATAATATCCGCCGCCCCCAATGGAGCAGTTAAATCCCCATAACCCAGACGTGCTAAAGCCACAGTAATTGCCGCTAAACCTCGATCTACAGCCCTTGGTGAAAAAGGTGTAACACTGGTAGCCTCAACAGCTCGATAAAAAATGGTATGCCAATGTTGAAAGCGTTCGTAATGTGAGCGATCGCGGGGGCGATGGACATTTAATAAAGTAATCACTAACCCTGGGCGATTATCATCCCGTCCGACACGGCTGGTAGCTTGAATATATTCGGCAGCAGTTTTGGGTTGTCCCAGTACCACCATTAACCCTAAACGGGTAATATCTAGACCGACAGAAATCATATTGGTAGCGAGAGCCACATCTACCCGATCTTTTTCCTGAAATTCCAGCGATAGTCGCCGTTTCGTATTCGCTACTTCATTAGTTTTGGCTCGGGATGTAAGTTCTAAGGGTTCGTCTATGGTGCGATCGCTAAATTCCTTTAAAGTTTCATTTACCCGTTGACGGTTACTAAAACCTTGTAATCTCGTACTAACTTCGTCTTCGACAATACGGCGGCTACCTCCCAGTTCTCTTAGGGAATTGAAATATCCTAGCAAGGTCATGTAGGGATCAGCAGGATTTTGAGGATTCTTGGCTCCACCATTTGCCAGCCATGCTTTCTGAGCCGCTGCAAGTAAAACTAAATAGGTTCTTAGCAACACTACCTTTAGGCTTCGTCCTTGGGCAGCAATCCCTAAATAAGTGCGCCCGTTAGTTTGGCTAGTAGGAACTGTCTTGGCAAAAAATGAATCACGCCGATCAGGTCCTGGTGGCGGAAAAATATCGACTTGAGATCGCCCAAATAATGCTCGAATTTGATCGGTAGCGCGGCGCACTGTAGCTGTAGAGGCAACTATTTTAGGACGAATTTTCCGCCCATCAACCTCGGATGTGCTGAGGGCATCGATCGCTGTTTCGTACAATCCCACCATTGTCCCCAGTGGACCTGATATGAGATGTAGCTCATCTTGAATAATTAAATCGGGTGGTGGCAACTCTTTTTCTAATCTTCTTCCCTGTATGTCAGTAGTATCGGCAGAACTATAAAAGTTGCCAGTTTTTTGTTCGTAGTAAGAAACTTTGCCGAAGAGCTTACCCGTTTGCCCTACCCAAGGCAGATTCGCAAATTTATCCACGGTGGCAATCAAAAAAGCAGGAAGGCGGCGATAAATCTGATCGTCAACCGCCAGAATGGGAAGTGGATTTTGTCCATTAAATATACAAACTGGCTTGCCATCCAAACGCTTGCGATTGACACAAGTAACTCGTAAGTCTAACGGTGCATCGGGAGTCGGTAATAGGTGAAATGAATCCTTTGTGAAGCGGGTTCCACACCAAGGGCAGTTCTCTAAGGGAATTGGCGAAGGCTTACGATTAGCATCATTCTGATAGGCAAGAGTGCGATCGCGGGCATTGTCTGGATTGGGTTGCTTTTTAGAACCCATGCGATTAGGTGTGGCTGTTTGTCCTACCCATAGACCAATTTGGAAAGGATGCGTACCTAGACTATCCACATTCTCTTGACGGATATTTTCAAGGGCGCAAACCAGAGTGGCAGCACGACCTAATTGATCTAACGTCAGAAGGCGGAGGGTATAGCGCATCAGCACGGATAAGCCCGCACTGAAAATACTAGGATCTCGTAATCTTCTTAAAATTAAGGTAAAAGCAGCTAAACCCAGATATGCTTCAGTCTTACCGCCGCCTGTGGGGAAAAATAGCAAATCTACTACTTCGCGATCGCTATCTAAAGGATTAGCAATACCAGCAATGTTAGTAAGAATAAAGGCAAGTTGAAATGGTCGCCATTGGGGGGGATTGAACTCGTGGGGAGCTTTATCGCTGTTATGGGAATTTCTTTGTCGAATTGAGGCGGCGATCGCTTTATTTGCCAGCTTAAATGCTTCAAATACGATCGGATCGCTCATGGCGTTGATGCCTTTGGCAATACGCTGATTGATAATCACAGCCCGCTCTAGTAACTCTTTAGCAGTGTCGGCACGTTGAGTTGGGGAAGTAGGGGCTTTATGCTTTTGCTCTAAAATCCAATCTTGATAGGCATCGACCATCGGATCGAGCATGATTTTTAAGCTACTAACGTCAGGTGACTCTGCTAGGGTTTCAATCTGGAACTCTACTCCTGCAATGGGGCTGGCGACTACTTTTTCCACATCAGCACTAGGCATCCATGTACTGTAAATTTTCTTGCAGTCACCCTGATCGTCTAGTTCATAACCAGCCGAAATATTATGACCAACTGCATATTCAAAATCTTGGCGATATTGCAGATCGGCAACTCGCTCATCCCAATCGTTACTTTTACTGCGCGGATCGGGACGAGGCACAAAAGGAATCACATCGGGAATAGCAGATTTGATTTCAAGACGGGCTTGGAAAATAAAAGCGCGATCGCGTTCGGCATCTCCTACGGTTGGGCGATCGTTTACCAAAAATACTGATACAGAACAGGTTCCTTCGGGTAGCATTCCTGCAAACTGCGGATCGATAATCGGACGTATAGAAATTGAGAGAAATAAGCCACCACTGTTGGGGACTGAAATTCTCTGGGCAGGTGTTTTAATGTCTACCAAGTTAAGTTCAATAGTTTCTACTTTGGGATAGCGTTGCCATTTTAATTGACTGGCTTTTTTCTGCTTACCCTCATCGGTGGTTTCTGCTTCGGGAATAATTTCATAGTCTCCCCATGAGGCGATCGCAGTTAATTTCTTAGTTTCTGGTGCAGTTAAAAAGCTTAACCCCATCGAGGAGGGAAAATAGGCTTTACGGGCAGCAGCAGCTTCGGGCGGTTTCTCATCATCACCCATACCAGTGCGACTTGCTTGATCTATTTCATCATCACCTAGATCGTCAGAGCGATCGCTTTGTGGCACACCATAAGGTGATAGAAATCCTGACAAGTACCATTTAGTCGGAGCTTCAGATAATATCTCGTGGGGCTTTGCACCAATTAGGTCGAGTTCTAGGGCTTGGATTAGTTGCGATCGCACTTCGGCTGATGCTGTCATTTTCTTACCTAAAGGTTTTACGTGGGATCTTTCTTCAAGTTTGTCACGAATTGATAAGAAACATTGTTCTACGTCGTCCCATAAGGGGTAATTCCCGTAGCAGAGAAGTTTGCACTGCTCTGTATAGGCTTTGGAAATTGTCTTGCGTAGATTTCCCGTGGGAAAGAGGGCGGGACTATTGCTAAAGTTCAAGTTTTCTGGCGGAAAGTAACTGGTTGGAAAATGCTTTCTGCTGACGCAATCATAATCCTGCATAATTTCGCCAAATTCTACATTATTTAGCAATTCTTGAACTTCAACTCTTTGGGCTAGTTGATAGAGATCGTAATAGTGCCTTGTATATTTATTAAAAGGTTTGCCTTTGCTTAGATGCTCCTGAATGTAGTTGTGAATGGCAAATAGCTTTTCTACGAATGTCCGTTTGAAGTGCAGAAGCATCATCGGAAATTGCGATTCATCCTCCGCATCGAGAGAATGATTTGTTTCGCGCAAATAATCGGCAAGAAATGAGGATAGCTGTACTGACTCTATCGGAAAGTTTCCGCTACGAGTACCCATTTCAAGCAAAATGTTATTGGAGATATTTCCCCCGCCTGTGAATTGCTGTAGGTAGGTGTAATTACATTCTCGACGAATTCCTTTTGAACTATTGCTATTTTTAAGTTCCAATTTAGGATAATTGCCAACTGTTGTCTCAATCGCTTTTAGTGCGTTATCAATTTTACTTTGTCCCCATTTGGGTTCTGATGCTGAGATATCAGGATTGAGAAAAAGATCGATGTCTTCTGAAAACCGATTGATTAGGTTCCATCCTTTGGAAAGGCTTGTACCACCCT
>CAZLKI010000157.1:0-7056 GCA_964560035.1 uncultured Synechococcus sp. | reverse complement strand
AGTAAAAGTATCTGAGTTATCTACTTCCTCACAATTTAAATTTTTAGGTCAAACACTATCATCAATCCATCCGCAACTTTCACAATCCCAATAGATATGATTCTCTCGCTCAATGTTCTGTGGGTAGCTATTTAGTAAAAAATTTTGGTACATTAGCAAGGTAAAATCTGCTTTTTATCCCAAGGAATCCTTTAATAGTGAATTTAAACTTGTCAATTCCATCTTGGTTCAAATCCTACTGGGAGCATAGCCAAATTTTTTCAGTCTTGAATAGGTTAGCAAGGTGGCAGCAGAGCAGCTATTTTGTGGGAGTAGGCTTGATTGGATCGCTTCTAGTTGGGCTAATAGCATTTTTACCATATCTATCTAATAATCAATCGGGTTTGTTTGCGGTGGCGATCGCTATTTTGTGGATATTCATGTGGTTGGGCGAGTTAGCATCAAATGTGTCCTTCAAAACGCCAATGCACTTACCGTTAATCTGCTATTGGGGTATTGCTACTTTAGCGACAATATTTTCGCCTGTGCGCCGTGAAGCCTTGGATGGATGGATAAAGCTAACTCTGTATTTCTTGCTATTTGCAGCGATGAGCCGAGTTTTAAGTTTGAGTTCTAATTTAAAGTCTAATCGGATCGATTGGCGATCGCTTTTAATTGGCACCTATCTACTCTCGGCTTTATTGGTGGGAATCTATGGCTTACGACAGTGGTTTTTTGGTGCAGATGAATTGGCAACTTGGACAGATCCGACTTCAGAGCTATCAGGCACTACACGGGTTTATAGTTTTTTGGGCAATCCAAATCTACTATCTGGTTATCTTTTACCTGCGATTCCGTTTAGTGCGATCGGGATGATCCTGTGGCGCAGTTGGGGGGTGAAGTGTGTGGCGGGAATGGTTGCTATCGCCTCATTAATTTGTGTGCGTGAAAGCTACAGCCGAGGAGGATTGTATGGTTTATATGCTGAGGTTTTGGCTTTAGTGGTTTTATTAATTTACTGGTGGAGTAGCCGACATAAGTTACCTAGATGGGCAATTCCCGGATTTGTGGGTGGTACCTTAGCAGTTATGGTTTCAAATATTTTATTAGTGCCATCCCAGCGCATTCGATTCTTTAGTGCTTTTCTGGGTAGAGGCGATAGTAGTGGTAACTTCCGCATCAACGTCTGGGCAGCAGTGGCAGAGATGATTAAAGCTCGACCAATTTTGGGTATAGGTACTGGTAACAGAGCATTTAATAAAATCTATCCCATCTTTCAGCGTCCGGGCTACAGTGCTTTAGGAACTTACTCCGTGCCATTGGAGATCACGGTGGAAACTGGCATTTTGGGCTTGGCTTGCTATATTTGGTTTGTGGTTGTGGTTTTACGTCAAGGTTGGAAACAATTAAATTATGCCCGTCAACACGATCGCAGTGCAGGATTATGGATGGTGGCATCGTTTAGTATCATGATTGGCATGATGGTTCACGGATTAGTAGATACGGTATGGTTTCGTCCTCAAGTACAAATTTTATGGTGGCTGGCGATCGCCTTAATTGCCAGCTTTGGTGATTATATTGATATTCCTGTTACTTCTCATGACGAAACTATTGAAGATTAGTGTATGATTATTCAAATATGGCGGTGTAGCCAAGTGGTAAGGCACGGCTCTGCAAAAGCTGCACCCCCAGTTCAAATCTGGGCACCGCCTCTTAATATTCGATCTTTATATTCGATCTTTAGATCTGAGCTTAAAATCAGACCTTTCTAAAAACTTAAAGCACTTCTTTTACATACTTTTCTGACATCTAGAAACAAGTCGAAAAAGTTATATACTAATTCTTTCGGCTTATTGTTTCAGCTAAATTACCATGACCATTTCTTCTCAAGTTTTAACTTATCCAGTTCTAGGAGCTAGACGAGCCAGTAATTTTATATTTGCGGTAATTGTGGCGATCGGGGCAGTGGGATTTTCTTTAGCAGGTTTATCTAGCTTTTTTCATGTAAATCTTTTACCTACCGATACTCCGCTCGAACTCGAATTTGTGCCACAAGGTTTGGCATTAAGTTTTTATGGGATCGCTGGTACTCTCTTAGATATTTATCTCTGGGCATCGATCGCCCTTGATATTGGCAGTGGTTTTAATGAATTTAATTTAGATACGGGTAAGTTTAGAATCTTCCGTTTAGGATACCCCGGTAAAAACCGAGAATTAGATTTTAGCTATCCGAACGCCGATATTCAGGCAGTAAAAGTAGAAATTCGCAATGGCTTAAGCCCCAAACGCACTCTAGGTCTACGCTTAAAAGGTGGAGGTGAAATTCCTTTAACCGAAGTAGGTCAACCAATGTCATTAAACGCGCTTGAAGATCGGGCGGCACAATTAGCTAAGTTTTTATCAGTTCCGTTAGAAGGAATTTAGAAACCGCATCAAAATATCATCACGATAAAATAATTGAGTTAATTAAGTAAACTAGGATTTTAATTCATGATAAATATAGGCTTTCGTAAATTTTTTCAGGTGTTTTGTACTTTAAGTTTGTTTATTTTAGTTGGCTGTAGTGGGCTAAGCGGATCTTCCAATGCCAATAATGGCAGTCAGGATAAAAGTGATTCGCTAAATTCAACAATTAGTCAAGTGGTTAGCCCCGCCTTTGCTAAACTTCCGACTTTAGCAGGTTCCGCAACTGTGGAAATGAAATTAAAGAACGGCATTGTAGTTATGGAAGTGGATGGTACAAATGCGCCAATTACAGCAGGGAACTTCATAGATTTAGCCAAGCGCGGAGTTTACAATAACCTCACATTTCACCGTGTGATTCGCGAACCATCTCCGTTTGTGGCACAGGGCGGCGATCCTTTGGGGAATGGAACGGGAAGTTTTATCGATCCTACTACATCTCAGCCTCGCCTAATTCCTCTAGAAATCACTCTAGCTAAAGATCCCAAGCCTCAATACAGTAAAACCTTCAAGCCCGATGAATTAGTTAAACTTCGGCATACTAGGGGGGCAGTGGCAATGGCGCGATCGCAAGATCCAGACTCAGCTTCTTCTCAGTTTTATATTACTTTAGCCGATGTAAATTTTTTGGATGGTTCCTATGCGGTGTTTGGTTTTGTGAAAAGCGGCATGGATGTTGTAGATAAAATCAAGCTCGGCGATCGCATTGAGTCTATGACCGTAACTACGGGGCTCGAAAATCTTAAAATTCCTACTAAGTAAAGATAAAACTTGCAAGTAGTTATAACTGGGATTGGATTGGTTACTAGCCTTGGTAGCGATCGCCAAACAACATGGAGTCGATTATTAGCTGGGGAATCGGGAATCAAGCGCGTAGATGCATTTTCCCTTGCTTCTGTCTTTTGGCATCCTACTTTGTGGCATTCTACAGAGGAGTTTTATAACTTACCAAAAGTTGAAGGTTTCTTAAAAAAAGCAGTTAACGAAGCTGTAGGCGATGCTAATCTAACTTTACCTTTACCCGATTGTGGCTTAGTTATCGGTTCGAGCCGTGGGTATCAAGCTGAGTACGAGCATTTGGTTAATCCTACTAATTGGTTAAATTTATTATCACTTTCAGGGGCGATCGCCGCTTATATTCAAACTAAAAATACAGTCTTATCATCAATGGCAGCCTGTGCTACGGGTAATTGGACGATATTTCAAGCTTACGAATTGATTCAACAAGGACGATGTAATGTGGCGATCGCTGGGGCATCAGATGCAGTACTTACACCTTTAACGATCGCGGGATTTCAAAAATTAGGAGCAATGGCAAAAACTGGACTTTATCCTTTTAGCTTAGAACGGGAAGGTATGGTTTTAGGTGAAGGTGCCGCAGTGTTAGTTTTAGAATCGCTTACCTCTGCCCAAAGCCGAAAAGCTAAAATCTACGGGCAAATTTTGGGTTGTGGCATTACGAACGATGCTTTTCATTTAACTAATTTCGATCCAGAACATCCGCAAGGGGCGATCGCCATTAATGATTGTTTAAAGCGATCGGGTCTATTGGCTCAGGATGTTGACTTTATCAGTACACATGGGACAGGTACAACCATTAATGACGCTATGGAAGCTAGATTAATTCAAAAAATATTTACTCATTCTCCCTATATTAGCGCAACCAAAGGGGCAACGGGTCATGCTCTGGGCGCAACTGGAATGATGGAAGCAGCTTTTTGTCTGTTAGCTTTACACGAACGAGTTTTTCCACCTTGCGTTGGGATGCGATCGCCCGCCTTCGACTTGAATTTTGTTAAAGATAGTTGTCGTAAATCCATACAAACTGCTTTAAATTTGAGTTTTGGCTTTGGTGGACAAAATACGGCTATTTGCTTTGCTACGGTTTAGCCTGTAAATAGTTTGAGCTATACTGCAAATTTAAAAGCCTAGGAATTTTCTAATTTAGGTGAGATGTATGGAAGAGATCGCCGATTTAAAGACTAAAAATATTAGTATCTGCACAGAGCCGATTTGGAAACTGAATATCGACCAATATCACGCCATGATTGCCGCAGGGATTTTAGACGAAGATGCTCAACTGGAATTATTAGAAGGCTTATTAGTTTTCAAAATGCCGAAAAATCCTCCTCATCGCTTATCTACTGGGTTACTTCAAGATGCCATATTAGCAATTCTCCCAACTAACTATCACCTCAATCTACAAGAGCCAATTACTTTGCAAGACAGCGAACCTGAGCCAGATTTAGCAATTGTACGTGGACAGAGATTAAATTATCGCGATCGCCATCCCCAAGCACAGGATTTAGAAATAGTAATTGAAGTATCCGATGCCACTTTAGAACGCGATCGCACCTTAAAAAAAAGGATTTATGCCGAGGCAGGAATTTCAGTTTATTGGATTTTGAATTTACGAGATCGGCAATTGGAGGTTTATACACAGCCGAGAATAGAAGAATCAGAATATACCCAATTCCAAATTTTTACAGAAACAGAATCTGTAACCTTAACCATCCAAGATCTAGATTTGGGTAGCCTTTGGGTAAAAGATTTACTCTAAGGGTTGGCTGAGAATTGCTAATTTATAAGGAAGATGTATGGAAGCGATCGCCAATTTAAAGACTAAAAATATTAGTATCTCCACAGAGCCGATTTGGAAACTGAATATCGACCAATATCACGCCATGATTGCCGCAGGGATTTTAGACGAAGATGCTCAATTGGAATTAATAGAAGGCTTACTAATTACCAAAATGCCGAAAAACCCTCCCCATCGTATTAGTACTAAGTTAATGCGTGCCGCCCTAGAAAAGCTAGTTCCTATAGGTTGGTATGTGGATTCCCAAGAACCGATTACCCTGATCGATAGTGAGCCTGAGCCAGATGTGATGGTCATTCGTGGACAAACTACAGATTATCGCGATCGCCATCCCCAAGCACAGGATTTAGAAGTAGTAATTGAAGTATCCGATGCCACCTTAGAACGCGATCGCACCATGAAGCAGAGAATTTATGCAAGTGCAGGAATTTCAGTTTATTGGATCTTAAATTTACGAGATCGACAATTGGAAGTTTATACGCAACCTAGAATGGAAGAATTAGAATATACACATTTTCAGATTTTTACAGAAGCAGAATCTGTAACCTTAACCATCCAAGATCTAGATTTGGGTAGCCTTTGGGTCAAAGATTTACTCTAAATTTTAACCGCACTAAAAATTTCTTTGACTACTCGATCCATTGTGGCGGTGCCGTTTAAACGATCGCGCATTTGGGCATAGTCTTTAAGAGTTTGTTCGCGCTTAGATTCATTCAAAAGTAAATCTAAACAAGCTGCAGAAATGCGATCGCCTGTGGCATTATGTTGTAAAAATTCGGGTACGATCTCTTTCATTTCGATTAAATTAGGTGGTGCCATAAACGGAATTGAGAACTTCAAAACCTTTACTGCCAGCCATGCTGTGACTTTACTAACTTTATAAACTACTACTTGCGGCACATTTAATAAAGCTGCTTCTAAATTCACAGTTCCCGACTTGCACAGTACTAGATCCGCAGCCCGCATCAGTAAGTGCGATCGCCCTGAACTGCCTGAAATGATAGTTACTGGAAGATCATATTTTAGAAATAACTCTTCAAACTTGATGCGGTAACGCTCCATTGACAAAGGTAGCCAAAATTTAACCTGTGGAAGTTTTGCCTGAATCTTTTGTGCTGCTTCTAACATCACTGGCAGTAAATACTTGATTTCTTGCGATCGCGATGCGGGTAATATGCCTACGACCAAATCAGATTCAGAAATTCCCAACTGGGTTCGAGCCTCAGCTTTATCTGGGAACTTGTCCATTACATCCACCATCGGATGCCCCACCCACACTACATTTGCACCACGATCTTGATAATATTTTGCCTCTTGCGGGAATATTGCCAAAATTTTATCTGTAAAATCCACAATATCTTTAGCCTCTTTGCCGCCCAATTCCCATACCCAGCCCGGAGCTTGAGGAGCTATGTAGTAAATTACTGGTACTTTTAACTCGGATTTAGCAAATTTACCCAATACTAAATTAGGAGTCACATAGTCAATCAAAATCACTAAATCTGGCGGCGATCGCTTGAGTTTTTGCTTTGCCCGCCACTGAATCCAAATGGTCGGAATAATATATGGGAGTGCCTCAAGTAGACCAATAGAGCCAATGCCCACAGTATTTCCTAGCATAGTTGCACCCGCTTCTGCCATGCGATCGCCACCCAATGCCGTAACTTGTAATTCTATGCCCGTAGATTCTGCATATTTAAACAAAGCCTTAATTAACAAAGCCCCCTGCCAATCGCCCGAAACCTCACCCGTACTGATAAAAATCTTCAATGTTTTACCTTTAATTCTCATTTCATATATTAGTTGGCAAAATACATTTTAATTAACTTGAATTTAGCTCCATAAAAACTTATCTAAAAATTGGGTTTAAAACCCCGTCCTTCTAGGACAGCTTTATATTCTAATCTAACAATTAACAGATGAACTCGTATGCTACAATCGAGTAGCTTTCAGGTTAAAAATCCGCCATCTTGTGAAAATTCTGCTGAAATAGTGCAGCACTAGAGAATGGGAAA
>CAZLKI010000156.1:0-7065 GCA_964560035.1 uncultured Synechococcus sp. | reverse complement strand
AAACAATTTAACATAGTCCTAAAAATGATCCCCTTATAAAATAGTTGGATAGGTATACGTTGTCTCTTAAAGTAACACTCTCAAGGTTTAATTTTGTAGATTTGACTTTACCCCTAGCAAAGCAACACAATACCTTGGTAACTTTTGTAGGACTTGGGCTGAATAAAGTTGAACCAAACTACATAATCTCAAGCTGAGAATCGTCACCTACTAGAAACCTTAATGCTTGAGGTCGTTTAGGCGAGACTTTCATCTTTACGCGCTGACCGATGACGCTATCAACGATCCTTTGGTGAATCCCTGTGATATTTGTGTCGTTGAGGATGACGCTATGCTCGATATCTGTGTCAATAATGGTCACGCGATCGCTAATGCTGGTGTAAGGTCCAATGTAAGCGTGTTCAAGATGGCAGTTTTCGCCAATAATTACTGGTCCCCGAATTTTACAGTTAATGACTTTAGAACCTGTGCCAATTTGGATGCGTCCACTGATGTTACTATCTCCGTCTACTGTACCTAAATTTTTAGATTTAAGTTGGGCATCAAGGACAATTTGGTTGGCGGCGAGGATGTCGTCTTTTTTACCTGTATCTAACCACCAGCCCTCTAGTTCTGAGGCTTCCACGTTCTTATGGGTGTCAATCAGTTTTTGGATGGCATCGGTGATTTCGAGTTCGCCTCTGGGGGATGGGGAGATTTGGGCGATCGCCTCATGAATTGTATTTTTAAAGAAGTAAACACCAACTAGAGCCAGATTGGATTCAGGATGCTTGGGCTTTTCCACTAATTGTAAGACTTTGCCCGATTTGTCCACAGTGGCAACGCCAAAGGCACTAGGATCAGGAACTTGCCGTAATAAAATCAGAGCATCCAGTTGTTTTTGCTTAAAATTTGCTAAAAATGAATTAAGTTGGGTTTCGATCAGGTTATCGCCGAGAAACATAATGAAGGAGTCATCGCCGAGAAAGGGCTGGGCAGTTTTGACGGCATGGGCTAGTCCTGCGGGTTGGGCTTGCAGAATATATTGAATCTTGGCACCAAAGCGATCGCCATTTCCTGTTTTATTTTTAACTTCATCGCCAGTTTCAGGACTGATGACAATGCCAATATCAGTAACGCCTGCGGACACAATGCTTTCGATGCAGTACCAAAGGATCGGTTTATTTGCCACGGGAACAAGCTGTTTTGCCCCTGTATAAGTTAGGGGACGTAACCTTGTACCTTTACCACCAGAGAGAATTAGAGCTTTCATATTTTTTATCTAGCTTGTATATAGGCACTAAGGGCTTCTTGCCAATGGCGCATTTTAAAGTTTGTGATCTGAGGCAGGCGATCGGTAATTAGGGTAGAGTTCATGGGTCTTGTGGCTGTGGTGGGAAACAGTGCAGAGGGAATCGGGGCGATGGGATGTTCAATTTGGGCAAGGCTGAGAACTTGAGTGGCAAACTCATGCCATGAGCAAGTACCAGCATTAGAACCATGAATAATTCCCGTTGGCTCTTCTTGCAAGAGTGCATCTAAGAGTCTCGCAACATCGTAGGTATAGGTGGGTGACATAAATATATCGTTTACAACTTTAATTGGATCGCCTGCTCGGGCTTTTTTGAGCATTGTCTCCACAAAGTTACCACCTTTGCCGCTTGCACCTGCTTTCCCGAACACGCTGGAGATGCGTAGAATTAGCGATCGCTTCGCAGTTTGTTGTACTAAGTATTCCCCTGTGAGCTTGGATGTGCCGTAGATATTAATTGGGGCAGTCATATCGGTTTCTGTATAGGGATGAGAGCGATCGCCTCGAAATACATAATCGGTGCTGATATAAACACAGAGCGCATCACGACAGGCTCTTGCCACATTCAGAGCAGCGATCGCATTGACATTAAAAGCCAGATTTACTTCCTGTTCACAGTCATCGACTCGCACGTATGCAGCACTATTAATAACCACATCAAACTTTTGGCTAGTTAAAACATGATCGACTTTTTCAGGATTGGTAATGTCAAGATCAGAGCGAGTTAATGGGGTGAGTTCATAGCGACCGCTAAGTCCCGAAAAGTATTGAACAATATCAGAACCAAGCTGTCCCTTTGCCCCAATCAGAGCGACTTTTTGCATAATTTTATTGTTTGGATTATATAGAAACTTTAGCCCCAAAACTTGACACTTAGTATTTCATCAACATCAAGGCTAAACTGCCATGTACTAGAAAAAGTTGTCTCATATTCAGTTCTCACAATTTCTAGGGCGGTATCAAAGGACTCATCAAAGGAACGGAGAAAATGTCGCTTGAGGCTTGGTGACTGTCTTAGCAGTTTTCTAAGTTCATCGCGCTGATTGATAATCGTAACTTCCCAGCCTCGATAGCAATCAGGCATCTTCACGTAGCAACGTTTCAAAATATGCTCGATCAATCCTTTTAGCCTAGTCTCGACCTCGCGTTTGTGACTACCTGACAAACCTTCCAACTCCTCTATAAGATTTTCAATATCAATATTTTCAAAGTCACCTGCTTTTAACTGCAAGATCACAGCCTCTAACCACAGATCAAGATCTCGATCATATAAGGTTAATGGCTTTGTTGCCTGTGTCATTTATCTGCCTCCTTTGCTAAAAGTTATCTGGCATACCACTGTTGATAATGCTCTTGAAATACCTTCTTGTCCTTGACTGCTTGCCACCAATCAGAATTTTGTTTATACCAAGCTACGGTTTGCGCCATGCCGCGCTGAAAGTCCCATTGACGTTGCCAACCTAATGCCTCAGCCGCACTGGGATCGACGGAATAACGATAATCATGCCCAGGGCGATCGCTCACATATTGCATCAGAGATTCAGGGCGATCGAGCAGTTTGAGAATCGTTTCGGCAACTTCAATACCATTAACTTCCATCCTTGCCCCCAGGTTATAAGCTTGACCGCTTTTGCCAGCGTGGAGAACTGTGTCAATGCCAGAGCAATGATCCTCAACATAGAGGTAATCACGGACGGCTGCACCCCTGCCATAAATTGGTAAAGGTTTTGATTCTAGGGCATTGGTGATAAATAGAGGAATGATTTTTTCAGGATATTGATAAAGTCCATAGGTATTAGAGCCACGGGTGATTACTATATCTAAGCCATAGCTGATGCCGTAGGAAAAAACCAAATGTTCGGCTCCTGCTTTAGAAGCGGCGTAAGGGCTGCGAGGCGATAAGACATCTGATTCTAGGGAATGGCGATCGCTACCAACTAAATCACCGTAAACTTCATCGGTAGAAACATGAAGAAACCGCTTAATTTGATATTTGCGAGCTGCCTCTAATAATAATAATGTGCCTTCAATATTGGTGCGAATGAATGGTAGAGGATCACGCAAGCTGCGATCGACATGGCTCTCGGCGGCAAAGTTGAGAATCGTATCAACTCCTGATACAGCTTTTTCCACATTCTCAGGATTAGTAATGTCACCTTGAATGAAGGTAATGCGATCTCTCACATTTTCAAGATTAGCTAAATTGCCAGCATAGGTAAGTTTATCTAAAACTATAATCTCCCAAGTCGGATGATGATTAATGACATAGTGGACATAATTGGAGCCAATGAAACCTGCTCCACCAGTGATCAGGACTTTTTGATACTTTTCTAATTGGGTCATGCAAATATCTCTGCTTCTGTTAATAATTTACCAAGGGCATCTTTAGCGGACAGAATAGGTGGTTCATCAAGTTGCCAAGCGATCGCCATCTTAGGATCATTCCATAATACGCAACGTTCTTCACTAGGAGTATAGTAATCCGTAGCTTTATAGGCAACTTCAGCAAAATCTGATAAAACCACAAACCCATGGGCAAATCCGGCGGGAATCCAGAGTTGTTGGTAATTTTCAGCACTGAGAATATAACTTACGGATTTACCAAAAGTTGGTGAGCTTTGACGTAAATCAAGGGCAACATCTTGAATCGCTCCCACTAAAACTCTGACTAATTTACCTTGGGGCTTACCAATTTGATAATGTAATCCTCGTAGAACATTTTTTTGCGATCGCGAGTGATTGTCTTGAACAAAGTTAATATCTAATCCTGTGTTTTCTGTAAAAGATTTATGATTATAGGACTCATAAAAAAAGCCTCTTTCATCACCAAATACTTTGGGGGTAATCAGTAAAACATCGGGTATTGCTGAATTTTCAACTTTCACTATTCTCTTAGTATTCATTTTGGTTTACAAGCTACAGATATTAGCTTAAATCAGGCAGTCTAGGTCACCTAAGTTATGATTAATTTAGCTTTCATACTGAGTACGATAATGGTTCTAGTTAATATCAATCCGCCATTTGCTCCTGAAGAAATCTCAAAGGATTTAGATATTGATGATATTAAGTTTCCCGCCACAGATTTAGAGAGCGACGAACCGCCCTTGGAAAGCGATCTACACCGTGAACAGATTGATTTATTGATTCGCATCCTTAAGTATTGGTATCGCGATCGCCCAGATGTCTATACTATGTCTCTGGGAACCTGACCATTTATTATAATGAGCAACAACTGAAATCAAGGGATTTTCGAGATCTAGGTGTATTTATTGTGCTTGATGCTGAGAAAAAGGATCGCAAGAGTTGGGTAATTTGGCATGAAGGCGGTAAGTACCCCAATCTGGTAATTGAGTTGCTATCAAGCTCGACTGGTAAAGTCGATAGAACCACTGAGAGAGAGCTTTATCAGAATGTATGGCGAGTTCCCAATTATTTTTGATTTGATCCACATACTTTAGAGTTTGCGGGGTTTTATATAGTTGATGGTAATGAAGCGATCGCTCCCAAAGTATTCATGAAAACGTCTTAACACGGCTATTTATGGAGTGATCAATTGCAGTTATATCTGGGTATCCATGAAAGATAACTACGATGGTTCACAATTGCTGAAGAATTGATTCCGACTGCAGAGGCGGGATCTGATCGAGTAGAGGGCATTTTGCGATCGCAGGGTACAGAAAATATTTAACTTTACTTAGTTTTCTCTTCGGATTCAACATCTATAACTGATGCGGTGGAGGGTGATGATGTCAGGATTTTATTACGTTCGTCTACTTGAATTGATAGTTCGTTAACTTGTCGTTTGAGGTTTTGAATTTGCTTATTTTTACCTACCCCAGCGATCGCCACTTGCACGCCCGTCCAAATACTAAATAACCAGGCGATCGCCGCCCCAATGCCTATAGCCACAATCAACTCGATACATAAGGGAGCATCAAAGGCAGTACCAGGGATGATTTGGATTGTCGCTGTCGCGGTATTCTCTAGGGCAAATAAAACCAGTGCCATAGTAAATATAAACAAGACCAAAAAATTTATTTGTTTCACTACTAAACTCCCATTCTTAATTTTTTTAATTCTTTTTGAATGTTGGAATTATACCGATAAACGTCTCTTATCCTCGATCTAACTCCCGATCAAAAACCTATAAAACCGATGCGATCTGGGTTGGTTGCCCCCAAATAATTTGCTCTTGGCGATAAATTACCATGCCCGGTTTGGCACCTTTAGGCTTGAACACATTTTTGGGTTTTGTGAATACCACAGGAACGCGATCGCTCTGTCGGGCTTGGCTATAGTAGGCAGCTAAATCGGCAGCTTTTTGTAAATCTAGTTGGTCGGCTACAGATCCGGGCTCCAGACGTAGTAAAACATGGCTACCGGGGATTTCTTGCGCGTGCAGCCAAAGATCGTAGTCAGTTGCAACTTTAAACGTGAGGCGATCGTTTTGAAAATTATTTCGACCTACCCAAATTTCAAAACCACTGGGACTTTTAAAGCGATGGCAGTTGATGGCAGTTTCGGGTTTTTGTTTGGATTTTTGAGATTTAGTTTGAGATTTAGACTGTTGTTTCTGTGTAGCTGGTTTTTGGGTGACTTTGCTGTGAGGATTTTTTAAGTATTCTTGCTGTTCTAACTCTTGCTGAATTTCTTGTAAAGAGTTTAAATCCTCAGATTCTCTAGATGCTCCAGATTCTCCAGATTTTAAATTAGATGCGGCGGTCTGGACTTGTTGAAGATACTGAATTTCTTGATTGACGGCTGTTAAGAGTGGGGCGATCGCTTCTTTGGCGCGTTTTTGTTTTTGATATTTTTTATATAGTGCCTGAGCATTTTGGACGATATTTTGGAGCGGGTCTAAGGGAATGGTAATTGGCTCTAAGGTATCAAAATCTTTTAGTCTAATCGCGGTGTCGCCCTGCTCCCAGCCAGAGTCAGAAATATGTGCCATGAGTAAGTCGGCTTGGGTTTTAATTAATTCAGCTTGGTTTGATTGTTCGAGGCGATCTTGAAAGGACTGGGACTTAATGCCTAATTTTTTAAGATGAGTTTGCAAAATCTGCTGGATGCGATCGCTGAGTTGCTGAAACTCCTGTTTTGCCGAAATTTGACCGTAGTAGTCCTCAACTAGCTGATTTACGCTTTGATTTAAATTTTGATTGGGATGATAGCTAAAATTTTGATCGTTGGAACTGCCAATTAGGGTATAACCATCAGTGGTTTTCTCTGGAAAAAATTGTTTGCGATTTAAACACCCTAACCACGTTCGCCAAGCTCGATCGAGGTTTTGCCAATTTCGATCGGTAAGGTCTGTGCTACTTATATTACGATCGACGGCTGCCAAATTCAGAATCGATCGCCCTAAAGCCGAACTAACGCCACGATAATTTGTAACTAGACTTTTAAGAATTGGTTGGGGAATTAAACTAAGGCGATCGCGCCATAACTCCAAGGATTCAGATAAATCGGGAATATTTTCTAGTAGAGCGGGCGGTAACTCATAGCGATCGCCAGTTTGAATTGGTCGGACTCTTGACTGTTTGCTACTAACTTGGTGCGCGGCTGTAACAATTTGACGATCGCTATTAACTAAAATCACATTGCTATATTTGCCCATAATCTCGACAAACAAATGCGCTTGGATCGGATCGTCTGGACGTTTGGCAAATTGTAAATCTAAAACTCGTTCCCACGGGCTGACCAAAGCGATCGCTACTAAGGCAAGACCTGTAACTTGGTGCCAGATCTGCTGACTAAAGGTAAACGTGTCGGGG
>CAZLKI010000155.1:0-7085 GCA_964560035.1 uncultured Synechococcus sp. | reverse complement strand
ACCACCAAATTCTTCCTGAATCGTTTCTGCATCAGTCTGGGTGTAACCAGTTTGCGTACCGTAAAATAAGCCGATTTTAGTCATTGTTTTCTTCCTCTATGTGGGGTTTGAATGCGATCTCAAAACAATCTAGCGTAAGGTGAAGAACTCTTCACCTACCGAAGGGTGAATACCAATCGTGCTATCGAAATGCGCCTTCGTTACACCTGCTTGCATTGCTAGTGCAATCATTTGAATGATTTCTACAGCGTATTCTCCAACCATATGAGCACCAATCACGCGGTCAGAACGACGATCTACTACCAACTTAAGCAGAGTTTTCTGCTCCAATCCACTCATTAAGTTAAAAAGAGGCTGAAACTTTTTGACGTAGCAGCACACTGAGTCCCCTAGCTTTTCATGGGCTTGCGCTTCAGTTAAACCGACCGTGGCAGCTTCAGGCTTGGAAGCGACGACATAAGGAATGTTTTCGTAGTTGACAATTTTGGACTGCTTGCCAAACTCGGTATCGGCAAAAGCTCGACCAGCAGCGATCGCCACTGGAGTCCAGTGAGGTCTGGGAGTACAATCGCCAATGGCAAAAATATTTGGCTGCGTGGTGCGGCTATTCTCGTCAATCACAACTCCAGTCTTATTCACCTCAACGCCAACCATCTCTAAGCCCAAACCATTGAGGTTAGGAATACGACTGGTGATGAAGACGACCGTTCCGACCTCGATTGGCTGGCTATCACTTGATACCAGCAGATGTAAGCAACTTCCAGATCGTTCAATTTTTTCAACTTGGCGATCGCTTAAGATCTCGATCCCAAGCCGAGACATATCCTCTTGAACCATTGTGCGAATCTCTTCATCACACCCTGGTAAAACTCGGTCTCCTGGCACAACTTGAGTGACCTTTGAAATCAAACCATTCATGATCCCTGCCAGTTTGACGGCAATGTGGTTGTCGCCAACGATCGCTAGATGCTCTGGTTGCTGGTCGAGTTTTAGCAACTCCAGTGTAGTGATGGCATATTTTACTCCTGGCACATCTGGCTTAATAGCACTGCCACCCACTGCAATCAAAATTTTGTCTGCCGTAACCTGTCGATCGGCGATTTCTAACGTATGAGCATCTAAGAATTTGGCATTTCCCTTCAATAGTTCAACCCCTACTTTCTGTAAATGCTGCACATGTACCTGACTGAGATGCTGAATATCTCGGTCTCGGGCTTGCATAAACTGGCACCAGTCAAAATTTCGGTGCACTTTGCCCCAGCCGTATTCGTCCGCACATTCAAAAATCTGAGAGAAGCTGGCGGCATAGGTCATCAGTTTTTCAGGAATGCAGCCATGTACGACACAGGTACCACCGACTCGATCCCGCTCGGCGATCGCCACTCGCGCCCCATAATTAGCAGCTCGTTCAGCCGCCGCTAGTCCTCCTGGACCTGCACCAATTACAAAAAGGTCGTAGTCAAAACTCATGATGATTACTCTGTAAAATTACTAACAATTGATACATTTCTAAGTCGAAAGTCTTCTTAATAAAATTGGATAACTACTCAGTCCAAAGAACAGGCAAGATGGGCTGTTTCATAAAGGTTGAGGTACATGGCATCTTGCTATCTTTCTTTTTCGATCGTCCAGAAAGTGCTGAGATTTAACCGATTACTTTCGCTACTCGAAAAGCGGAAGCGATCGCACCTTCATGCAATCCATCTCCTAGATAGGCTCCAGCGTGGTAGGTATGATTCTCTCCATTAGTCGTAACCACCTCATCGCGATATCGAAAAGCCTCAGTCGTGTATAACGGCGTATGATGCTTTTGAATATGAATAATCCGCTCCTTGGCAATCAACTTCTCTAGTTGAAATGATAAAAAATAATGATTTGGTGATGAGATCGCACAAAGCTGATTCAGGTAACTGTTATATCCCCATTGAGTTTCTGTTTGGAAGAAATCAAATTCTGAGGGATTCTGAATGTGATGCCCGTTATACATTGAAATATCCTGATGAACTGTGGTGTTTACATAATTGGCTTTCCACCCAGAGAAACGTTTAGTCTCAACATCAGTAGGATCGGCTAACAGTTCCATCACTTGATCGGGAGGTGTAGCAAACACGACTTTATCAAATTCTTGATTTTCACCATCGGATTGCGTGATTTTCACCATATCTGAACTTCGGGAAATATTAGCGATCGCCGCATTTAGGATAACTTCACCTTTAAAGCACATCAAGATCTTATCAATATAAGAATAAACTCCACCCACAACCCTGAGCCAATCAACCGCAATATAATCTCGCAGCATCGGCACGGCAAGTTCGGCGGGGAAGTTATCAATTAGGTCAAAAGGGATTGAGTAGCTATACATGGTCAGCAACTTCAGCCAAGTCTGACTAACGCTTTTATCTGTCACATACTTAGATAGAGGTTGATTACAAAAATATTCTTTCTGTGCAAACCTCGTCTCTAGCCATAGTCCGAGGGAACGAGCGTGAATTGCATCAATTCGTAAATGTTCGAGCCAGCGTTGTAAGCCCGAATAGTTTTTATCAATTGTGACTGCCGATAGGAAGTGATTGCCATTTTTGGGGAATAAAGACGAACCAAGACTTACAGGCTTTAGTTCTACTTCTAATTCCTGCATTAGCGCGACAAAGTTGTAAAATACGGCTGGAAATTCCAATACGCCACATTCCAAAATTCGATCGCAGTCGGATTGATTGGGCTGGATATTTTGGTTTAAGGTGCGAATATGTCCTCCCAACATGGGTTCACGCTCAAACACAGTAACGTGATGCTCTTGCTTGTCAAGCAAGTAGGCGGTAGACATCCCACTCGCTCCACCACCAATCACGGCAATTTTCATAGTTTTTCCCCTATTTGTTCTCCTAAAAGGCGATCGCCCGATAAACGCTGATAGAGAAGGGCTCCCGTCCAAAATGTCGGCGCAAAACCCGGATAACCCGATGAGGCATTACAGAAATAGAAATGGTTGAGAGAAGTTTCGTGATTTAGCCTGCCTAAACCCATATTGCGCGGTGTCAGACTGGAGCCGTAAGAATTGCCACTGGGACACCAACAATAACGTTCGTTTGTAGTGGGGCTGCCTGTGATATGAAAGACCATATACTTTCTAAAATCAGGGACATAATGTTTTTCCACCACATCGAGAATCGAATCAAAAATTTCTTGCTTTTTGTGATTGTATAACTTGCGATCGCCTTTACCATCCTCTAATAATTTCTGAAAATAGCTGTAATTTGCTACGGTGAGAAATTCCACAATTTGACAATCTTCGGGGCAATCTCGACTCGCTGCTGTTAATAAAGTGGGAGTTGTGATCGCAAAGCTGGGGTTAGAAAAGTCATGGCGATCGTACATTTGGGCAAAAGCTTCATTTATATCCTTATGCCCTGTATGGAAAAGATTCCACTTGCCAAAGCCATAATCTCGAAGATCGATATCTTTGACCACGCAATACGCCATAAAATTAGAGGCAGAATACTCATAATTTAGTTTCTTGCGGACTTTTGGCGAGAACTTTTCTTCACCAATCATTTTGGCGGCTTTCTTGGGATCGATGTTACAAATTACGGTTTCACCTGTAAATTCAGAGGTTTGATGGGTAATGAGATTTATCGCCTCTACTCCGATAACCGTTCGATCGCTAACTCTGAAATTAGTGACTTCATGGTTGAGAAGTATTTCTCCACCGTGAGCTTCAATTACTTTGACAAGGGAGTTAATCACCTGCTCAAAATGTTGAGTGGGATAAAATGCCCCTGCTTGATAACCTCGGAATAGAGCTACCCAAGCATAGAAGGAAAGTTGATTGGGAGGTAGTAAAAAATCCGCCCATTGAGAAGCTAATAAGGTTTGAGCCGCTAGGGGTAGCTGAAATTTATTAAACACATCTTGCAGGGTACTATTCAGATATTGGACAGCACAAATCACTTCCCCACCATGTTTTATCAGTTCTATTGGCTTCAGGGGTGGAGAAAGTCTTTTTAAGCCTTCTCCAGTTTTCTCAACTTCGTTCACAAATTGACGAATGCGATCGCTAGATTCAGGAAACAGCTTTGATAATCGCTGAATCAGTTCCTCTGGTTCTGAGGGAATATCTAAGGCATATTCTGGCATTCGCATATGGTCAAAGCCTTGAGGATCGTAGCGTTCAAAGGTCACCTCTCGATCCAATCCTAATTTTTCAAGCACTCGATTTACGGTTTGCCCTTCGCCGCAATCCCAAACATAATGGAACTGGGCATTGAAAGTATATTTCTTTGCCATCGTAAACGTATGCCCAAACCCGCCTGGATGCTCATGTGCCTCCAGAATTTGTACGGTCTTGCCAGAGTTTGCCATCAAAGCTCCAAAGACCAATGCGGATAAACCACTGCCAACAATTAGATAATCTGGTTTCATAAAAGGATTCCTTGCTCGCTAAACATCGTCGTACCTGTTGTCTGAAAGTTGGAAATTAAACTAGAGGCTCTGAAATTAAACCCAGAACTAATGACAAAGTAGTTTGACTGGTGGGATAACCAACTTTGGCGATCGCCTCTTTAGTAGCTGTTTCCGAAGCTTTAGTTCCCACTGAAACAATCTTCTTCTGCCGATCGGCTCGAACGGTCGCATGAGCATCGACGCTCTGAACTGCTTGAGTGATAGATAAGGAAATGGGTCGAAATCAATAATCTAAACCTCAGCCTTAACCTCCTCTTACCGAAGCAAAAATAGCAAGAGCAGTGGCACAACAGGTTCTTTCAAGCTGAAGGTGAGAGACATTTTAAAGTTGTCTTCTACCCCGTCAATTCTTAGATATTCTTACTTCATCATTGATCCCATCTGACGGCAGGATTCGGCACAGGCTCGACAGGATTCAGCGCATTTTCTACAATCGTCATGGTCATGTTTTGCACATTCGGTAGCACAGCGATCGCAAGCCTCAGCACAAACACCACATAGTTGAGCATGAAGGTCAGAATTACGAGACATGAAACGCGCACAGATAGTGCAGAGGTCAGCACAATCACGGCAAAGTTTGATACATTTAGCCATCATCTGAACCATATCACCACTGAGACAGGTATCAGCGCAAAACTCACAGTCTTGCAAACATTTCAAACAGTTTTGAATACAGGTATCTAACATTGATTGATGAGTTGTCTTAGTCATAGTAGCTGTCATAAGTTATCTCTTAAATAATCGGTGAGGTAAAGCAGTAACTTACCGCTTCGATATTCACTATAATTATTTCGTGGGTTATTTCATGTATAAATTGCATGAATTGATTAACTTAAATACAAAATGTGAAATATCATATTCTCACCTCAATTTCATCCTAATTTCATAATTGTATGTATCAAAAACAAGACGAAGTGGAATCATAAAAAGTCTTGATTGCCAGAGGTTTGCAGTTAATTCATTGTCCAAACTGATTGAAATGATTAACTTAAATACAAAACTTGAAATATTCGCATTTCTAACTCAATTTCGTTTTCTTGGACTATGGTTAAAGGGTAAGAATAAAAGAGAAAATCTCATGAATATTAAAGACTTCACTGACTTTACGAAAGATAATAAAATTAGTTCCCAAAAACGAAATATATTTCTCTTTGGCATAGCCAGTATTCTATTTGCGACCACAGGAATACATGATGTCCTAGCGAAACCAAATTCTATAATTTTGCAAAGTCAGATGATGCCCCAGCAAGGGATGATGAATCGAGGAACGATGCAAGGTGATAAAGCGGATCGTCATTTTATTGAAATGATGATTCCCCACCATGAGGGTGCGGTGAAGATGGCAGACTTGGCATTAAAACTTACTAAACGTCCTGAACTTAAAAAGTTGGCAGAGGAAATTAAGCGCGATCAAACTCGTGAGATTTCTCAAATGCGCCAGTGGTATAAACAGTGGTATGGCAAAGATGTCGTCGCCTCCGCAAATATGAATAAAAATATGAATAATAGGGGAATGATGGAAATGCGAAATATGATGGGGATGAAAAACACCACAGGGATGACAAATATGATGGCAGCCGATCTGAAAGCTCTCGAAACTGCTTCTAATTTCGATAAAGCATTCCTCGAAGAGATGATTTCCCATCACAAAATGGCTCTGATGATGTCTAGTATGGTGATCGATAGTAATCGCCCAGAAATGAGAAAACTATCCAATGCGATCGCTCAATCTCAAAGCAAAGAAATCGAGCAAATGCGTCAATGGAATCAAGCTTGGTATAAATAAATCGTTAATTTTGTTGCTACACCAAAGCAAACGTGAAACATCAAAATGTTAAGTCTTTTTTTAGCTGGTTAGTTGGGTTCTTAGCACTCCCCGAAGCTAACCTGTTTCTGTTCGCTTTTTATTACATTTCGTTTATGAAGTCTGGAAATCACCCTATTTTGACTTTCACAAAATGCCGACTTTGATAGACAAGATTACTTACATTACACCAGGGTTATCTCAGCCAAACAAACCGAAGATGATGAAGATATTGCAGATGCTCGTAATGCCTCATCAACAGTCAAGATAGCAGGAACAACGTCTTGGGAAACACTTAAAGCAGAAGTTGGAATATGACTTATCGAATCGAGTTTGTTAATCAGTCAGCCAAACAGTTCAGGACTCTACCTGTTCAAATTCAAGAGCAACTTAAAGCTAAAATTGATGCTCTATCAACTAATCCGCGTCCTTATGATGGCATCACGAAATTAGCAGGAGAAGACGATCTTTACCGCATCCGAAGTAGTGACTACCGCATTATCTATACTACTGATGTTACACAGAAGTTAACTAGCCCTCATCCCCCAACCCCTTTTCTCAGTTGGAAGAAGGGAAGTAATACAGGTTTCTTCCTGTTCCCTCTCCCGTTCTGGGAGAGGGCTAGGGTGAGGGTCTTAAACTCTTCTGCGCAAGGTGAGTATACCATTCAAGATCGACATCTACTTATCCTAATTGATTGTGAAAATTGGTCATCGCAGAGATGTTTATAGATAATTTATGAGAATCCTTTTAGTAGAAGATGAGCCCGACTTAGGCAGAGCCATTCAGCATACTCTAAGCCAAGAAAAGTATGTAGTAG
>CAZLKI010000154.1:0-7094 GCA_964560035.1 uncultured Synechococcus sp. | reverse complement strand
AACTCCATGATTAGCTCATGTGTTTCTTTGTTACTTAATTTCTCTAGTTGGGGTAGTTCTTTCATCTCTCTATTTTAAACTTTTTCCTGCTTTCCTTTGGGGGAGGTCGAGCAATTACAATAGTAATTACTAAGATTTAATAATACCTATGCGCGATCGCCGATTTGGAAAGACGGAAATGAATTTGTCGGTGTTCTCCTTTGGCACCATGCGCTATTTAGAATCAGAAGCAAATGCGATTGAGACTACATTCAAAGCAGTAGAGCTAGGGATCAATCATATCGAAACAGCTAAGGGCTATGGTAAGAGCGAGCAATTTATCGGTGCAGCCTTCAAATCGGGGCTAGAAAAACAACGCGATCGCCTGATCGTGACCACAAAAATTCCGCCAACCAAAGATGCTGCTACCATGCGGCAGTTAATCAAAGAGTCTTTGCAAAAACTGAAGCTCGATTACATTGACAACTTTGATATTCATGGCATTAATACTTGGGATCATGTGGAAATGGTCAAGCAGCCAAATGGTTGTATGCAGGCAGTAAGAGAGGCAATACAAGCGGGTGTCATTCGTCATGTCGGATTTTCCACCCACGGTTCTTTAGAGGTGATTATGGCGGCGATCGCCACGGATTTATTTGAGTCGGTAAATTTACATTATTACTATTTCAATCAGCGCAACGAGCCCGCGATCGCCCTAGCACATCAAAAAGATATGGGTGTATTTATCATCTCGCCTGCGGATAAAGGGGGAATGCTGTATACGCCGCCCGAAAAACTCCAACAACTTTGCCATCCCTATACGCCTGTAGAGTTAAACGATCGCTTTTTACTGTCCGATCCTCGCATTCATACCCTCAGCCTTGGTGCTGCTAATCCCGATGAATTCGATGCCCATAAAAACGTGTGGGATGACGATCGCCCATTAAGTGAATTAGAACAATCTTTGCTTAAAAATTTAGATACTCAATATTTAGCTTTAGGTAGCGATCGCTGTTCTCAATGTTTTGCCTGTTTACCTTGTCCAGAAAAGATTAATATCCCCGAAGTTTTAAGATTACGGAACTTGGCGATCGCTTTTGATATGGATGAATTTAGCAAATACCGTTATAAAATGTTTGAAAATGCGGGTCATTGGTTTCCCGGAACCAAAGCCAATAAATGCACTGACTGCGGCGACTGTTTACCCCGTTGTCCTGAGTCATTAGACATTCCTAAGTTATTGCGAGATAGTCACGATCGCTTCCAAACCCAAGAGGGTAAGAGGTTATGGGAATAAAGAAACCCCTAAATAAATGGATTGCGATCGCCGTTATTGCTGTAATTCACTGGAGCATAACCATGACATTAATAATCCTGCTCTATCTAGAGCATCCTACTTCACCCTATGAAGGTAAATTGGTTGCAGAAACGCCATCAGAACAATTTAAACTGCTTACCATACACATTCTTCTTTTCCATTAGGAAAGTCTGTATATATAGCAAACAGTCTGTTGCGGGGCATAGAAATTTATGCTCTAGTTAGAAAAGCAAATCAGATATTAAAGAGAAAAAGTAGCGATCCGAATCCAATTAGGTTCAAAAAGAAAATCCAAAGATCTGGACTAATGGTAGATGTGCGCTATTTTCAATATCATGAAACTACAATCGAAAAACGCAAGCGTAAAGCTGAAAATACCCGAAGAAAGGTTAGATTTCATCGTTCCTAATCATCACTTTTAGGATCGATATCAGATGGATTAATAGAGGACTTACTGGAATCCAAGCAGGAAGATTTTAAGTTAGGATCTTGCTTTTTAAGCGATCGCTTTTGAATGAGACTTCTCACCTTCCAGCAAGCATATATCAATAACAGGGTACTTATGGCAGCATAGGTGCCCCCTGCTGGCATACCAGAAACTGCTAAAGCCAAGCTCCCCGCCCAGATTGTGAGGGTATAAATGAATAAAACCGTATCGCGCTTAGAAATTCCCGCTCGTTCGAGCCGATGATGTAAGTGATCCTTACCCGGCGACATAACTGACTCGCGTCTGCGAATGCGTTCTAAGATCACTACCAGCCCATCCACAATTGGTACTGCCAAAATTAAGTAGGGTAAGATTACTGCCGCCACCGCCGCAGTTTTGACTAAACCAATGACGCTAACTCCAGCTAGGGTAAAACCTAGATAATAAGCTCCACCATCTCCCATAAAAATTTCGGCAGAGCTAAAGGGCTTGAAGTTATAACGCAAAAAACCCAAACATCCTCCCGATAGGGCAGCAGCAATCAACGCCGCCGCAGGCTGATCCATAAATAGGCTAGTTACAAGCAGCACAGCCGAAGCGATCGTGGTTACTCCAGCCGCTAGACCATCCAAGCCATCGATCCAATTTATCGCATTCACCATGCCCGCCAGCCACACCATTGTGATTGGCAAACTCAGCCAGCCAAATTGCACGATCCCTAAAAAAGGAATTGAGATAAATTCGATGCGGACTCCAACCTGCCAAGCGATCGCCGAAATCAGCATTTGCATAAACAGCCGAAACCCTGCAGGAAGTTGGAAAATATCATCTGCCAAGCCTAGTAAAAAAAAGGCGATACCACCGATAGTTACGCCCCAAACCTCATACTCTTTCGCAGGCGATAATACCCCAAACCAACCGCCCCACCATACTAATAACAGAGCGCATAGGGTACCCAAGAATATGGAAACTCCTCCCAAGCGCACGACTGGATCGGTATGCATACTGCGCTCGTTAGGCTTATCGGTGATGCCCGCTAATAGTCCTAATTTCCGCACGATTGGAGTGCTAAACCAAACCACTAAAGCCGAAATGGTAAAAGCGATAATAAAGGGGATTGCATCTTGATGAAACATCTACTTTTGCGGTTAGATTTATCTAAGAAATCACGTTCAAAAAATGCACTTTAACGATTTTCAACAATTTTATGACAATCTCGCTAGACGTTTTCATTAAACAGAAACTTCTAACAAGTAGTTAATGACAGCATATCAGAGTTTTTAGGTAATAATGCTAGATCGACATCCAGATCGAGATCCGATCGCTTTATCACAACCGCAGAAAAAGGGTAAAATTGGATTGACAACCTGATGTACTAAAAGCTATGACTACTATCGCTTCTCAAGCTTCACCCCAAGACCGTCAGCAATTTATTCAAAAGACCTACCTGCACCTTGCTGGGGCGATCGCCCTATTTATAGGACTAGAGGTAATTCTATTTACGACTCCTGCGGCGAATGCGATCGCTTCACTTATTTTTAGTCTACCTTTTTCATGGTTGGCAGTTTTAGGCGGGTTTATGCTCTTGGGCTGGTTAGCTCGTCAGATGGCGGCTCGGACTGGCTCGATTCAAACTCAATATTTAGGTTTAGGTCTGTATGTATTTGGCGAGGCGATTATCTTTGTGCCCTTGCTTTTCATTGCTGTAAATTATACTAGCCCTGAAGTTTTGCCTAGTGCTGCTATCCTGACAGGACTTCTGTTTGCGGGTTTAACCACTGTTGCTTTTACGACTAAGACCGACTTTTCGTTTTTAGGTAGTATTTTGACGATTGGGGGATTTATTGCCCTCGGAATGATTATTTGTAGTGCGATCTTTGGCTTCAAACTGGGGATATTCTTCTCATTTATAATGATAATTTTTGCCAGTGCTGCCATTCTCTATGACACTTCCAATGTTATCCATCACTTTACGACCGATCAATATGTGTCCGCTTCCTTAGAACTATTTGCTTCGGTGGCATTGCTATTTTGGTATGTGTTGCAGATTTTGATCCAACTCACTGGTCGCGATTAAGTTGGTTTTTTAGTTCTATTAATACTTTTTCAGTGGCATAGTAACAGTAAAAGTTGAGCCAATACCGAGACTGCTAGTGACTTTAATTTGTCCCTGATGGCTTTCGGTAATAGCTTTAGCGATCGCTAGCCCCAGTCCAGAGCCTTCTTTGGATTGAGGTTGATATCGCCAAAATCTTTCAAACACTTGAGCGATCGCCTCCTCTGGAATACCAACGCCTGTATCGGTTACTTCAATCTGGGCATCTTTTTGATTTGTTGCTAACGAAACAGTAACTTTCCCCCCAGCTAGAGTGTAGGTAATGGCATTGGTAACGAGATTAGTAAATAAACGGATTAACTGCGAGCGATCGCCTGTAACATTTACGGGGACTTCTACAGATATTGATAGATTCAAAAGGTTTAAGACTTCTATAGTAATGCCTCGATCTTGAGCGATAATCTGTTGCTCTTCGACTACGTTAATTAAAATTGACACGAGATCGCAAAGACTTTCTTCGCTCACTTTTAAAGGTATTTCTTCCCTTGCTAAAAACAACAAGTCTTCTAATAAACGGCTGACGCGGCGGGTGATTCTTTCGATAATTTGTAATTGGCGTTGCAGATCTTGCCAGTTGGGATCGGGGTCGGCAAGTGCTACTTGGACATTGGTTTGAATCACGGCAATGGGATTTCGCAATTCGTGGGAGGCATCGGCAGTAAATTGTTTGAGATGTTGATATGCATCTTTTAAAGGCGCGATCGCAATGCCCGAAAGCCACCAACCGCACAAGGCAACCACTGAGATCATGATCGTAATCCCGATCGCTAAATCTACTAATAATTGCTGAATGGGTTTCGTAACTTCAAACCACGGATGGCTGATCCGTAGATATCCTAAAAGCTTTTGCTCAAAAACTACAGCTTCAGTTAATTGGCGCACGGGTTCATCGCCGAGGTTAGTAGTTATATATTTTGGTTGGAGATATTTAGAGCGATCGGAAATTTCTAAATCCAAAGTGGCAATCTTAGGCATAGTAGTCCAAACTAAATCTCCATCAGAACTAAACCATTCAATATCGATATGATCGGCTTCGATGTAGTTGCTCAGACTAGATTCTAGGTTGATATTTTTAATCAGCGATCGCTCTAAAACCTCAGCAACATGGGCGATCGTGTCATCAATGCGTTCGATCAAAGTTATCCGCACATAGCCATAAAATCCACTGGCAAATATTAAAAGCAAAATCGCCGTAACCGTGCTATACCAGAGCGCAAGTCGTCGCCGTGTAGATTGAAACATTAGGCAAAAAGAAGCAATATTTAAATGTTTAAGAAAGTAATAAAGCTACTTCAAAAATAGCCTAACTTTCAATCTTTTAATCGATCCCAGATATCTTAGCTTGAGGAATTGTCTGGATTTCAACTATTTGCTCAATATCTGGAGATAATCTATCCCCTAATTCTCTAATCTCTTTTAAAAGTTTGGCAAAACCAGTTTCCATTTTTTTATCCACCGCCAAAATTAATTCCTTTAGCTCTTGTTTTGTAACTTCGATCATATGACTTTATTTTTGTAAAACTGATTGGATTTCTAGCTTTAATGTTAACTAAAGGTAATAATTAAATACCCATCTTGAAACTTGGCACCATTGGCTTGTTTGCCCGTCAGTTCGGGTGGTAAGAATAGATTGCGGCGTTGATCCCCTGCTTCGATTGTCACTTCTGGTCCTGACTGAATTAGTTTTACTTGTTTTTTATCAAAAGTTGGTAAGTAGAGTTTGACTTGAGATTTTGCCAGATCCATAGTTAAAGATAATGGAGCTAAATTTGGGGCAAGGCGATCGCCTATTTCTAACATCTCTACATTTTCAGGGATTAATTGCAAGGGTAACAGTGCAAATTCTGTAGGTGAGATTTCTGGACGGCTCAACACTCCTGCTATAGTCAATCCTACCTGTTGGGCACTACCCCATAAATACTTGGCAACGGATATAGCGATCGCCGAGTTTGTAGTTACTAAATAAGCGACAACGCGATCGGGATTATTAACGGCTTGCTGTCCGCGCTCTAGAACATTGGGAACCTTACCTGCTTGGTTAGTTAAATCTTCGGTTGCCGAAACTTGAAGGACGCTTTTGAGCATAGGCTCGATAAATGGTGCTAGAGCTTGTCCTACGGTCGAACCGACTAAAACTTGCTTAAATCGGCGTAAATACCAAGATAAAATTTCGGGCATCCCCAACATTCTCAGCGTAGTCAAATCGCCCGCGCCATCATAAATAATGTAGTCATAATTACCTTCAGCATCTTGCTCGCGGAGAAAACTTAGTCCCAAAGCCTGATCCATGCCGGGTAAAATTCCTAGCTCTTGACCGTAAACTTCTTTAAAGAAAGGGACTCGCAAATATTGGCTCTCTAAGCCTTTCATTTTTTCCCAGTATCGCTCTAATAAAACTGTAGAACTTAACTGAACTGCCATAAAGTTAGGTAAAACTTCTTGGGGATCGGTATTTAGCTCGCGTTTAAGATTCCCTCCTAGCATTAAATCTAACGTGAAACCGTAACCTGCTTGTTGCCCGACCAAAAGTACCCGTTTTCCTTTAGCCGCATAGGATTTAGCCACAGCGATCGCCACTGTTGTTTTGCCAACGCCACCCTTACCTAGAAATGTCAGAATTTGACTCATTATTTAGCTCATTTTGGCTCGTGATGCTCGGAGTTGATAGAAGACTGGTTAATCGATTGGCTCATCGGTTGATTCGTTGATTGATTAGTTGGTTGACTGAGAACTTGATTAACAATTTGCTTTAAACTAACACTTGGCGTGAAATAGGGAACTGAAGTTGCGGGAATCTGAATTTCTCTTTGGGTTTGAGGATGAATGCCTAACCTCTGTCGCCGATATCGAACGCCAAACTTACCAAAATTATTAATCGTCACCGATTGGTGTTGAGCCAAAGCTTGATTAATACAAGTTATAAAAGCTTCCAAACTAGCTGTAGCCATTCTAGAGGTTAGCCCGTCTACTTCGGCAACCATTTCTTTAATTATATCTTGACGGTTTAAATCAGCCATTAGGCGATCGCTTCTAATTCATCAGGAAAGAACCACGAAGCTTTATTGTCAGTAAATTTAACAATGTAACCTAGATTCCAACCATCTAGAATTTTAGGCTCTTTGACAATTCCAACTTCACCAATACGAGTGCTAACTTCTTTACTAACTCTATCTTTGAGGGAACGAATACGAACTTTTTGACCAACTTTCATAGGAATTTTGAAACTAAATTTAAGACGTGATTTTAATTATTTC
>CAZLKI010000153.1:0-7107 GCA_964560035.1 uncultured Synechococcus sp. | reverse complement strand
TCTTTACCAAATATAATTTCTTCCGCCAATCCTCCCGCTAAATAAACATCGATCTTACGGCGAATGTTCGCTTTGGTTTCATAAATTTGATGGGGAAAGGTAAATCTATCGGCATAGCTGTTTGCCAGTTTAGATTTGAGTTGTAGGGGTGCAAGTCCGAACAAAACAACATAAACCACCGCGTGACCTGCTTCATGCACACTTGTATTGACAGTAGTATCTTCCAGATTACTATTACGAATTTTATCAATCCGCCCTGACCAATCTCATGTTCTTACTGCTCTGAACATTGTCACTGCATAGATTTTATCGTTTGTTAAGAAACGTGTGCGGTTGCCCTGTCGCCTGCATTTCTATATTCCTGCTTGAGTCGGTCGATATTTTCAAACTGTTCGTTACGATTTGCGGTATGACCTGTTTCTAATTGCTTTTGGGCTTTACGTTTCACATAATTATGCTTGTCTAATAGTGATCTCTAGGCTTAGGAGATCGTGCTTTGACTTGCAACACTTGATCGCTGGGCTTGATGATCCAAGCTTAAACCTGCAAACTTTGATCGTTTTTCTTTAATACTGTAATTGTGGCGATGAGCATCAATATTATTGCAGGATTGACTAAGCGATCGATTGACACTGCATTTTAATTGATTTTCTAAAATAAAGATTTACTACATTTATATGCAATTCAATCAATTGGGTTATTCTTAGACGTTTTAGTATACATCATTTCAAGCATTCGTCTGTAAAGATACGTCTGAGCATGTGAATTGTATACATCACTGTTTAGGAGATCTTAATTATGAATAGTAGGAATATGTCTTTCACATCACGGCGTTCCTTGATTAAATGGGGAATTTATGGAATCGCTGGTATAGCATATACAACCATACCTCCAGCACTTGTCGCTCAGTCTAATAATCGGGGTAAAACTTTAACCTTTAATGCCAATGACGAAGGTATTCTCAATTTTGCCTTATTGTTAGAAGAACTAGAAGCCGCTTTCTATGCAGGGGTGGTTAGTTCAGGGAAAATTACTAATGCTAAAGAACTTGAATATATGAGATATTTAGGTTCTCAAGAAGCTGCCCACGTCAAATTTTTACGCAGTATTTTAGCCGATCGAGTTGCGTTTACGACATCAGATTTAAGTCTCAATCAAACCAGTCTAGAGGCTATTTTAAGTAGCCGCGATCGCATTTTGAATACCGCAGTTACTTTAGAGGATGTGGGCGTTCATGCTTATAACGGAGCAGGTCCAAGTCTCACTAATCCTACATATATCTTGGCAGCAGGTTCAATTGTCTCTGTAGAAGCTCGTCATGCTGCTGGTGTTCGTTTATTACTCAATAGACCTTCTACCGAACCCGATAGCGATCGCCAAGTCAAAGATAGTGACTTAAATTCTGCATTAAATCCATTCAAAGGACGAGCTTATGACGAGTTATACACTCCCAAACAGATTGTATCCATTGTTGGCTCACTAAATTTACTTAACAATCCCATTAGCGGTGCACTCGTTGCCTAATCTAGGAGATATTTATGAACATACTTCTCAGCCCAATTACAAATCTGTTCGTACGCAAGTCATTAGTTGAAATGGTACAATCCCTTAGTTTTAGACTAGGCATAAAAGATACTTTCATTAGTATTAAGAACATAACTGACAAAGCATTCATCCGTACACTTAACTATGCCTTTATCACTTTAATATCCTTGGCTTTTTTATTGAGTCAAGCCGCACCCGCTCATAGTCAAACAATGCTGAGTCCGAGACAAGTTACTGAATATGCTCTCACTTTAGAAAAACTGGAAGCGGATTTTTATCGCCGTGGCGTTAGTGCCGCTCAGAACGGAGGATTGCAATCTGCCCCTCAAATAGCTAAGGATGCGATCGTTTCCTATGGCGAAGACGAAGCCAAACACGTGACCGATCTCTCTGCGGCACTGCGAACAATAGGTGGCGATCCTAATGCAATTACAATTCCTGCAAGCCCTAACTATAATGCCATCTTAAATCGCGATCCATTTGCCAATTCCACAGATTTTCTATTGGCAGGACAATATGTAGAAGACTTAGGAGTAGCTGCTTATAAAGGACAGGTACAAAATTTATTAGCAGCAGGTGAAGCAGGTAAGACAATTTTGGCAGCAGCTTTGGAAATTCATAGTGTGGAAGCTCGCCATGCTGCAGGTATAAGATTTTTACGCCAAACTTTATTGGGCTCAGATGTCCGTCCTTGGATTTCTACCAATGCTGGACGTGGCGAAGTTATATACAATGAAAACCGTTCGGGTTCTCCTATCCCTTTTAGTTCTGATGCTTTTGATGGCTATGCAACTAAAGACGAAGTAATGGCTTTGATTGGTCCAATCCTAAAGTTATCTCAGCAATCTAGTGAAGTACCTGAAGCAATAACTTCATCTACCAGCCGACCTTCAGAACCTGTTCAGGGGCTATGGTAAAGTTACTAATTAACTGGTTTTTTCCAATTAATAACTATGTAGTAAATATTAACTAGGAAACTAATAAAGATTTACTACATTCATCCACAAATCAAGCAATTAAAGTGTTCTCAAACGCATCTACATACTTCGTTTCAAACATTAAAATGTCAGACTAAATTGAAGTGTGAAAAAGGTTTTAGATATCGAGAATTAAAGTATTAATTTACTCGAAAACATATTTTTGGGATCGTAAAACGCACTTCAGTTAGATTTTAACAGGATATGTTATGAATTTTTTAAACGACCAACAAACAAATGATCGAACTAAAGAGATCTCTACATTGATTGTACAGAGCTATTTTATTCTAAATTCAACATTTTATGCATCTAGGAAAATACGCCATTACAGGCTTCTGGGATTTGATCTTCCAGTGGCTGAAATCCCCTAAACTCATTGCCCAAATCTAGAATGAAATGACCCTGATTGATTGTAGGACTGTTTCATTCTAAATTTTATATTTTGTATATCTATAGGGATTTCAGACTTCAAAAAATTCAGCATCTGATGGTTAAAACCAACTAAAATTGTCGCCTAAACCTAGAATGAAATGACCTTGGGTAAATATGATAGATCGTTACATAATAGTGACGATCGCAATATATAGAAATTAAGAGAGGTAGATTTTGGAGTTTAATGACTTTATCTGATTTTGGGCATAGCATTAGAATCCTTTGAAAGAATTATGGTAAAAATTTGGGTTTAAAGATATTCCATTGGATATACCTAATTTCAATTAATCATCTGTTAATCTATCTTCAATTCCACTAAAACATTGGAAATGATAGTTATGATTAATCCAGTTAAAGAAAAGATTGTAGTCAGCCTTGACAAAGCAAAAGGAGAAGGCAAAGTTAGGGCTGAACATATTAAAGAAATTGTTAGGGATGCTGTTTTACAAGCAGTTGCCGAACTAAAGGAAGGTAGTGGCGAAATTGGCTTTATATTAAAAGATGCAATTTCTACAGTAATTGGTGAGCTAAAAGGAAGCGGAAAAGAAGCAACTGAAAAGATTACTGCTTCTATTGAGGGAGCGATTGAAGGAAGTACTTACGAAAGGCAACAAACGATCGCACGACAAAGGGCAAAATTACAAGAGCTTCAAGATCGGTTAGACGACCAGCAGCAGTCATTAGATCGGGAGATTAGCGGAGTTTTGACTGATATTAAAGCGAACGAATCGGATACTTCAATAGACGAAAACTCTCAAGAGATTAATTCAGCCGTGAAGACCGTACAAGATGCTCAAGATTCTGGAATATTAAAAGATCGATATATCATGCTCAAATCTCAATTAGCGAGCTTAGATGAGAAGTTGGCTATTCGATATGGCGATCGCTACGCTGAAGTAAAGCAGCAATGGGAAAATGTTAAAACTTGGTACGACCAAAAGAAAACCGAAGCCGATGTAAGCGGAACTACACCTTTACACCAAAAGCAAACTGAAATTGAAGACAATTTTGCCGAATTCGGTTCGGTAGTGGCGCGAAAAGAGCAACAGGTTAAGGAGCGCATACAAGAGCTTTGGGGTAATAAGGGCTTGGGTACTAAGAACTGAACAGTTCAAAAAACAATATCTGAATCTACCCAAATACCCCAAACATGTAAGGTAATTTATACCTTTTAACTAACTTAATTAATTTAAAGAGGAATCTTAATCATGAAAATACTTCAACTTGCTTTAGGAATTTTAATTCCACCCCTTGGTATTTTTCTCACCTATGGAATCGGAACGACATTAATAATCAGTATTGTCTTGACTTTGTTAGGTTGGGTACCTGGTAGTATCCACGCTGTGTGGGCGATCGCCAAACATCAAGAACAGCAAGCAAGTATATAGAAATTACATTCTATAAAATTAAATATCGTAAAAATTAAACTTAAATTATTGTAGGAGAAAAAATATGATTGGATACTTTGTAACTTTGTTAGCAACTGCTTTAGGACTTCTCATTGTAGATCTAATTGTTCCAGGGGTAGAAATTGCTAACTTTCCTTCGGCAATTGTGGCGGCGATCGCGATCGGCTTTGTAAATGCTTTTATCCGACCAGTCGTACAGCTTTTGTCTTTACCGATTACTTTTGTGACTTTAGGAGCCTTCTCGTTTGTTGTAAATGGATTACTACTTTGGTTAGCTGCAGTTATTGTACCTGGGTTCAAAATGGATGGCATACTTGCGTTTATCCTAGCTCCTATTGTTTTATCTTTAAGCAGCACTTTCTTAAATAAATATTTTGCAGAAAGAGGCGTAGGGCAGTCTTAATCGATAAGTTAAGTAGGGTAAGTATAAAGGACTTTGTAAGTTAGGAAATCAAAATGAACATTTTTTATCAAGCTCGAAAGACTTTAATAGCATTGGTATTAATGCTAAGTCTGACTTTAACAACTGCCTGTGGAGTTTCTAGTACTCAAGCTCCCATGCCAGTCAAAGTCACTCAAAGTTCGGAATATTCTCAACTCGCACGAGGAAATTCTGCTGCAGGTCAAGATTTTGGGAATTGGGTAATCCAAACCAGCAAGGGTTTAATCAAGGATGTCTACGTGCGTGATAGCAATAAGCTAGGAGTTGTGATTTCGTCTAAGGTTCTTCCAACTGATGTAAAAACTCTAACTCAATCTTTAGCACAAGGCTTTAGACATAATTTTCCCAATCAGGACTTAACCGTTTTAATTTATGCTCCTGATAAAAAGTTAATTTTAACTGCCCGTTATGATAATCAGTCTAAGCAAATTGATTATCAGCAACCAAGTTAAGCAAACTCTTCTCTTCCTATTTAATGAATTACAGATATATTAAGGTTTACTGGCTAAGCTTTTAACAACTGATGTTACGCGGAAGTCAACTGTCCCTCATCCCCCAACCTCTTCTTCCAAGTGGAGAGAATGGAAGTAATACAGGTTTTTCTTGTTCCCTCTCCCGTTTTGGGATAGGGCTAGGGTGAGGGTCTTAAACTCTTCCGCGTAAGGTGAGTTAATAAGTAAATCAGTATCGGGAAGAGAATAAATAACAACTACGCATATTCATTCCTATTTAATTAAGATAAAAATGAGTAATCAAATCAAAAATCCTGTTAATTTTAATGATAATCAGTGGCGGGAGCTTTACAGTTCTCGTTCTTACGTCCAAAAAGATGGACAATACGAAGATTATCAGTTGGCTTACCAAATAGGTCATGAAGGTTGCGATCGCTATACTGGAAAGAGCTTTGATGAAGCCGAAACCGAATTGCAACGAGATTACGAAGCCATATCGGCTCAAAAAGGTGGGGACAGTTTGAATTGGGATAAAGTAAAAGAAGCGGTTCGCGATGCTTGGGATCAAGCAGGGACTACTTAACTATCAATATCCTATTAACTTATCGTCTAACTTCTTTTTAGAACTTTCTAATAACCATAATAATCATTAAGTTTATGCCAAACACTAGCGATGAATACAAACGTCAGGTCATGAAAGATCTAGCGGGTGGAGATAAAGAAACCCTACCCGAACCATCGGAAAATTATGAGAACTTTGATGATTTTGCCCAAAGATCTTCACGTGAGGAACGCCATAATTTATTTAGTAACTTTTTTCAGCCCGATCGCATTACTTCGGCAGAGATGGAGCCAGAGCTAAAAAAAGCGATCGCTCACATCCAACCGAATCAACGCGACGATGTAGCTAAAGATTTTTTTAATCGTCTTAAAAAGCGAGGACTGAGCGATCGCGACCTAGAAAAACAGTTGGGTCTATCCAGTCATAATCCCAATCGTATGACTTCTGATGATGTAGCTAAATTAGCAGGGTTCGCCTTTCATTCCCATCCTGATATCTTTCATGAAGTTTTAGCAGATCAACCTGCGTTGGTGAAGTTCCTTAGCAATCCTCTCGTAGGTGCCGCCTTAGGTGCGATCGCGGCTAAATGGGTTGGTCGCAAATAGATTGATGTAGTAAATAAGTTAAGTTATTGTAGATATGCGTTCGTTTAGACTTCGAGTAGTTAATTTATTTAAGGGTGCCAGGAATAGTATTCCCTGTGAATCTATCAATACTAATGTCAGTAATCCTCGGATAGAGACTTTAGTTGATGGAGTCTTTGCGATCGCTTTAACTTTGCTGATATTAGAAATTAAGATATCTCACGCCGATTCAGATGGGGAACTTACTAAGCAGTTAATTGGGCTAATTCCTAAGTTTTTTGCTTACTTCCTTAGTTTTGCAATTTTAGGATTGCTATGGTTCGAGCATCAAATGGTATCGCATTATGTAATCCGATCCGATCGCATTCACATTTGGTTAAATCTTGCTTTTCTTTTATGTATCTCTTTGATTCCTTTTTCGGCATCATTATTGGGAGAAAATCTCAGCCATCGCTCCGCTACGATCTTTTATGGGGTTAATCTTTTTATGACAGGATTAATTCAGTATATTCATTGGGAATATATAACCCAAAACAACCGACTAATTGATGAAAATCTAGACCGAAGATTAGTTAGAGCCATCCAAAAAACATTCCTGTTTATTCCTCTCATTTATGCGATCGCAATTGAGATTTCATTTTTTAGTATCTCTATAAGTATTACAATCTTCAGTTTAGCTACTTTTATCGCAGCTTTAAGGATGA
>CAZLKI010000152.1:1370-7185 GCA_964560035.1 uncultured Synechococcus sp. | reverse complement strand
GATTTAGAAATTGTAGATATGGGATCGACTACCCTAGATCGAGAAGATTTAGCTCATGGCGTAGAGCTAGACACCTGTTTTTATATCCAAAATGCTTACCAATTGCAAGGACTCAATCCTCAAATTCCGATCAATTTACCGCCCGATTCGATCGTAGAAGTAGATATATCCAGTCCTTCCAATCAACGCATGAAAATTTATCAACAGCTTGGTATTCCTGAAGTGCGGTATTATGCTCCCAATCAAGGCTTAAGAATTTATCATCTTCAAGCTCAGTACGAAATAGCTGCCTATAGTCTTACTTTTCCAATTCTGACCGCAGCTAAAGTAAACCAAGTTCTGAGCGATCGCCAAACTAAAACTGAGAATAGTGTGATTTATGATTTTAGGCAGTGCATTAAAGCAGAGGCTGGATGAATTTTGAGGAATGGTATAAGCGATCGCAGGATCGAGCAAAATTTAATAATATTTCTCTAGCAGAACTAGATTGGCTGATTATTGGTATCGCTAATGTGGATCGGCTGCAATTAAAACTAGGAAATATTGAATTAAGCTCGTTGCAAATCCTAGAATTAGATCGACTATGGCAACAAAGGATTGAGGCAAAAATTCCAATTCAGTATCTAATTGGTAAAACTTATTGGCGAGATTTAGAACTATTTGTAACTTCTGCCGTGTTGATCCCGCGCCCTGAGACCGAAATTTTAGTAGATTTAGCCTTGGCTATGGACAATTTGAACTCAGAATCAATTTGGGTGGATTTAGGGACAGGTAGTGGGGCGATCGCGATCGGGTTAGCTTTAGACTTAAAAAATTCTCCTAAAAACTCTAAAATCTATGCCGTGGATTGTAGTTTAGAAGCTTTGGCGATCGCTCAGAAAAATGCCGAAAAATATCAGTTAAACGGCGGTACACTCGAAGAAAATTGTATCCAGTTTTATCAAGGCTATTGGTTTGAGCCTCTATCTCACCTTAAGTCTCAGATTACAGGGATGATTTCTAATCCACCTTACATTCCTAAAAAAGAAATTCTCAATCTGCAACCAGAAGTTAAGCACGAACCAAATTTGGCATTAGATGGCGGGGAAGATGGCTTAGATTGCATTCGTTATTTGATTCAAATCGCACCTGAATATGTAATAAGTGGTGGTCACTGGTTAGTAGAGGTGATGGCAGGACAGGCAAAAATAGTGCGATCACTCCTAGAAGAGAATGGTAACTATAAAAATATCCAAATTCACCTTGATTATGATGGTATCGAAAGATTTGTATCTGCTAATTTAATCTAAAGAGCTAAATTAAAAGCTAACCTAAAATAAATCGCTCAATTGCAGCGACAACGCCGTCCATCTCTACATCTGGCGCTACCCAATCCGCGAGTTCTTGTAAACCTAAAGGCGCGTTACCCATAGCAACACCAACCCCTGCATATTGAATCATCTCGACATCGTTAAAATTATCGCCAACAGCCATAACTTCACTAGAATTAAATCCTAAAATCTGCTCTGCTAAATATTTAACGGCGGTGCCTTTGTTGGCGACAGGATTGGTAGCTTCAAAAAAAGTGGCTTGAGATTTAGTTAAGTAAAGTTCTTGTGGAGTATACTTTTTGCTCAAAACTTCAAACATCTGATTAATTTCCGCAGGATCGGCAGTTAATGCCAATATTTTGGTGGGTGGATTATCGGCGTTAGCTCTTAGAAATTCACTTAAATCCCCTACAGGCATGGGCTCTACCCCCGATCGCTCGGCATAGATGGCTGACTCTTTAGTAATTTCTTTCATATACAAACAATCGTCCACATATAAATGCACTGAAAGGCGATCGCTAAAGTCAAACTTGGTAAAACTATCAATTAAAGATAATGCCAAAGGTACCTCTACCGACCAATGCCCCACTAATTTATTAGCTTCTGGATCTTTAATGAACGCGCCTTGATAGGAAATTAACGGACAATTTGCCCCAATTTCTCGGTGATAGCGTAATGCCGATTTATACATTCTGCCTGTGGCGATCGCGACCTTGACCCCTCGATTTTGCACGGCTTTTACCGCTTGTTTAACTGGATCATTGATCTGATTAGAACTGCCGTTAATTGTCCCGTCTATATCCAATACCAATAGCTTAATCGCACTGCCCATATTTATACTCCAGTTTGTATATTAGAACTTAGACGTTGAGGATTAGTTTATAGCAACTTTGACTTGGAATCTAGCCACATATCTAAAAGAGATTTAGGATTAATTGATTTTAGTGTCCCCAAAACTGTCATAATTTTTAAGCTAATAGAGCTTTTGACGTTGTTATCAATTTTTTTAATACCTATGGAATCGACAATCATACTGACTGATGAAACGGGCAAAACCCTACCATGCAACATAGAAGCAACTATTTCTGTGGATGACGTAGACTACTTTTTGCTGCAACCTATTGATAACTCCGTCCAAATTTTTGCTTGGGAACAAGGTGAAGATGAAGATGATGAAATCTTAGTAGATATTGAAGAAGAAGAACTAGAGTCAGTATTTACAACTGCTCAGGCTGTTTTATCAGAACAAAACTTAAGATTAAAGCGTACCGCCTATACCCTGACTGTGGAGGGCGAACTTCCGGAATTTGATGAAGAGGAAGTATTTACCGTAGATTTAGACGATGATAGCTTTGAGGAGTATCAAGAACTAGCGAAGTTTTTGCACGAAGAACAACCCTACTCAGTATTTACCGCCCTCGATCCTTTGATGTTTTTTGCCAAACTTGACGGTAAAGGTGCTTACGAACTGCTATCTCAAGAAGAGTTAGAAATGATTCAGCCCTATGTCGAAGAGCATATGATTGATGACGAAGAAGACTAACTTATATCCGATCGTAGTTTTAGCACTAATTAGCTCTGGAGTTTTGTCGGGGGCTTGGTGGTTTTGGGCGATCGCCGCCCCTAATTTTAACGATCCAGTCCCACAAAAAATTAAATTAGAAATCGCTCGAGGTGAATCTACCCAAGAAATTAGCTCCAAGCTGGAAAAGACAGGAGTAATTAGATCGAGTTTAGCTCTTAAAATCTGGCTAAAATACCAAGAAATTAGAGGCGATCGCGCAGCTTTACAGGCTGGAGTTTATCAATTCTCGACCGATCGATCTCTGTTTGAAGTCATCAAGCAGATGGAGACTCAGGTTCCTGTCGAGGTCGTGTATACCATCCCTGAGGGATGGACGATCGCCCAGATGGCAGCGTATTTTGAGGAGAAAGGATTTTTTAAGGCTGAGGATTTTATCCAAGCGACCAAAACTAATCTGGCGCGAACATCTTGGCTTCCCCAAAATATCACCACTCTTGAAGGCTTTCTGTTTCCCGACACCTATCAAATTTTTGCCGATCGCGCAACACCCGACCGAGTTATTGAGACGATGTTAGCTAGATTTGAACAAGTAGCACTGCCTTTAGCAAAATCTTCAAAGATGAATTTACAGGAATGGGTAACTTTTGCTAGTATTGTGGAAAAAGAGGCGGTCTTAGATCGAGAGCGCGGAATCATTGCAGGGGTATTTCAGTCTCGGTTAGAACAAGGAATGCGTTTAGAATCCGATCCCACAGTGGAGTATGGGTTAAATATTAAGCAAACTCCCGACCAACCCCTTACCCTCAGCCAAGTTAGAACCCCATCCCCTTACAATACCTATCTTAATAAAGGTTTACCACCAGGGGCGATCGCTTCACCGGGATTAAAAAGCCTCAAAGCTGCCCTCAAACCTCAAAAAACCGACTATTTATTTTTTGTTGCCCGCTATGATGGCAGTCATATTTTTAGTCGGACTTTTACCGAACATCAAGCTGCAATTCAAATTATCTCTAAAAAATTCGATCGAAAGATTAAAAATTAAGTAAAAAATTAAGTAAAATTAAATGCGATCAGGGAGACTCGAACTCCCACGGTTTCCCACTACCACCTCAAGGTAGCGCGTATACCAATTCCGCCATGATCGCTTAATTAAGAAATAGTATATTACAGCAATTTAGCCGCAAGAATCAAACTTTTAAACTCTCTCTAAAGTCCTTAACCTAAACTCAGGTTAATTTAAGAGAAATTTTTAGAGAAATGGACTATTTAACTTTTAGGAATTGCACTTCTAATTTAATTAGACCTGACAAGGTTAAACTACGGAATATAGCTGAATACGCGCTGGATCGTCTATGGATATGATATGGATTACAAGTCCCAGATGTCTGGACATCTTAAGACAGTTTAGAGCTTTATGTTGAAGGGATATGAGTTTTGCAATCTGAATTGTGGTTATGATAACTGATTCATTCACTTATTTCCCATCCTTTTAAAACGATCGCCTCCGCAATCTCTTGATACCAACTTGCTAAAAGTTCTGGAAAATCTGGTTTATTTAAACCTTTACGCCACATGACTATGGCATCTTCTTGGGTAATTTCATAATATTTAGGTCTTTTGCCTATGATCTCAAAATCAAATTTCTGATAAAGAGCGATCGCCGCCCGATTAGATTCCCGAACTTCTAAGGTTGCCCATTCTAAACCCTGACTCCAAGCCTTTTCTAATAAACCCCAAACCACATACTTACCTAAACCCTGCCCTTGATATTCTGGGCGCACCGCCATCATCGTAATGTGAGCTTCTTCTAAAATTGCCCAAAGACATCCAAATCCCAAAATCACTTTTTCTGTATTTACCACCGCCATTAAATGACTATTAGGACGCTCTATCTCCTGAATATATCCCTGCAAGCTCCAAAAGCCTCCCAGACAAGCGCGATCGATGATCTGAATTTGGGGTAAATCTGCAGCAGTAATCTCAACTAGGCTTAATTGCAATTTTTACAAACTTGGGGTTAATTTAGGATTAATTTCGATCTTCAATGGATTGTAGCCTTGTATTGGTGGCTTCCACAAAGGTAGCAACTATGTTGACTAGTCTTCTTAGGTCTTGTTTAGTTTCATTACCCTCATTGGCTGTGGCTTCGATCGCACGGGCGTTACTATTAGCGATCGCTCTTAAATCTGAAATCTCTGTTTCATGTTTTAGCTGGCTTTCCTGCATTTGTCTTTGCACTTGCAGCATTTGGCTTAAAATTCCTTGCATTTCTCCATAATTCATGATTTATATACTCTCTAGTAAAACTCCTAAAGTTTAGTTTCGATCTTCTAGGGATTGTAGCCTTGTATTGGTAGCCTCTGCAAACTGCCCAACAATTCGAGCTAGTTCTATTAGTTGGGTTTGAGTTTGTTGGACTAAGCGACGGCTTTCACTTCCTTCATTAGCTGTGGCTTCGATCGCACGGGCATTACTATTAGCGATCGCCTCTGTTCTAGTTAACCTTTCATCAGCTTGGATTTGGCGTTCTTGTAGTTGTCGCTCTATAGTTAACATTTGCCCAATGATGAGTTGCATTTCTTCAAAGGTCATGACTTTCCTTATCAAACAATATCGAACAATTTACCCATAATATAACAACTGCCCCAACTCCTTATAGTCCTAAACTGGGCAGATAGTCTAAATATCTGCTTGAAGTCGGTTTTTGAAATCTTATATAATGCCAGAACCCAGACTTGAACTGGGGACACGAGGATTTTCAATCCTCTGCTCTACCAACTGAGCTATCCCGGCTGCTTTTTGCGCTTTATTAGGTTAGCACCTAACCCTAAAATTTATCAATACCAAAGCCACAACAATTTAGCTGATTTGCAAAAATATTAATCAATACAGCCTGTTTAGGTTTTAATGGAGACAGGAAAAGTGCTTACTGTGCCTGTATTTGAACCCTATCTGGGGTACCTTATTGATAGCTTACCCA
>CAZLKI010000152.1:0-1270 GCA_964560035.1 uncultured Synechococcus sp. | reverse complement strand
CGGTACTCCTAAATAATTAAAGCTGACGAACCTGCTCAACTGTCAAACCAGTAAATTTTACAACTTGCTCCACTGAGATACCTGAGTCAATCATGTTTTTGGCAATCTGACGGGCATTTTCAAGTTTTCCTTTTTGCTCACCTTCTTCAAAAGCTTCTTGATAGACTTTGGTTTCTTTTAAATCAGCTAAAGTAAACATTGCTTCAATCTCCTGACGACTTAAATATTTGAATTTGTACAAAAGGACGGTTTCAATTAATTCAATAATATCTTGACTCAAGTTTTGATTGTTAATTTTTGCTCTAATTTTGGTTACTAAGGCAGGGGCATCTTGGCTCAAGCTGGTAATGAGTTGAATGATGGAGATTGCGATCGAGGTTTCATTTTTTAATTCGTCTAGGTAGATTCTGACAATGCGATTTGAGTTTATTAGTTCTCGCTGAAAGTCGCTAATTTCAGATGGTTCTAGGCTGCGTTTGGCAAATATAGCTACGGCTTTCCAGTCATTTTTAGGCGCAAATTGGCTGAGATATAAAAAAACTTCTCCCAGAAATTCATTGTAAAAGCTAGGTTTAGGCTGAAACTGTACTTCAAGAAAGAAGATTAATTTTTCAGTTGCATCAAAGGGGGGAGCAAAAATGCCATCAAATCGAAATGCCCTTTCTTTTACCTCAACCGAGATAAATTGATAACCTAGCTCTATGGGTTGGTCTATTAGCTCAAAGAGAAGAGAGTTAAAGGTCTGAAATAGCTTGTAAATTATGGTGTCAGTACGCATAAAGTTAGATTAGCACCTGTCAGGTAATCTTAAATTTTTCAAAATTTACGCTGCAAATTTAAAATTTTCTCAATTTGGCTAAAAATTTTCGATCGAGATGATATGAACTTAAAAAAATCAGGGTAAGTTGAAAATGCGACTGAAAAAAGTTCCCCCAACTTTCAAAATAATCCTTACTACTCTTAACAGGAAACAATCATGAAATCAGATTTCAAAACCAAGCTCATTGCACACATGCTCAACAAAAAAGGCTCTGAAAAGGGCTTTACCTTAATTGAGCTTCTCGTTGTAATCATCATCATCGGTATTCTTGCTGCTATTGCTCTTCCTTCTTTCCTTAACCAAGCCAACAAAGCTCGTCAATCTGAAGCCAAAAACTACGTTGGTTCCATCAACCGTGCTCAGCAAGCATATTTCCTAGAAAAGCAACAGTTTGCTCCAAACCTAGCACTCGCTGCTGTTGGTATTCCTGGCACAACTGAAAACTATGCC